>JBJFHW010000307.1:0-7749 GCA_051893965.1 Acutalibacteraceae bacterium | reverse complement strand
GTGTCAACAATGCAAAGAGCGTGACCGCAGGAAGCAAAATCAAAATCAACCTTCTGAATAACGGGTTTTTCGGGGTCTTCAAAATCAATGGTAACAAAGCCGCCGACAGAGCAAGCCATCTGGTCAAGCAGTCCGCAGGGCTTTCCGAAATATACATTTTCGGCATACTGAGAAATTTTTGCAATTTCAACCGGGTCAATTTTGCCGTCGTTATAAAGATGGTTGAGCATGGTGCAAACAAGCACTTCAAAAGCGGCGGAGGAAGAAAGTCCGCTGCCGGAAAGAACCTTTGATGCCGTTGCCGCGTCAAAGCCGCCGATGTTATAGCCGAGCTGTTTGAATCTTGCGGCAATTCCTCTGATAAGGGCAGAGCTTTTTTCTTTTTCGCTTTCGGACGGGGAAAGCTCGTTTAAGTCCACGGTATCCATCGGGAAGCCTGCCGATTTGATTCTGATGATGTTTTCATCGTTTTTGGAAGCGGCGGCAATTGCGTCAAGGCTGATGCCTGCGGCAAGAACTCTGCCGTGGTTGTGGTCGGTATGGTTTCCGCCGACTTCGCTTCTGCCCGGAGCGGAGAAAAGGCTGACATCTCTTTCGCCGGAGAAAAGCTCTTGAAAATCGCAAAGAACTTCCAAAAAGCGCTGATACTGCTCATCATACTGAGCGGGCGTATAAACAATGCTGAATTGTTCGTCAAGCGTTTTTTCGCTGAGTGCTTTTTTTAACTGATTTGTGTTCATGGTTTTACCCTTTCCTTATATGTAAATTTTATAGTGCAGACTGAACAAAAATTGGTTCTGCTTATTATGACCGGTGTGGAGTTTGTAACAGTGTGGAGTGTGGAGTTGTTTCAACTTGAAAATTTCTGCTGAAAATTTTAACAAAGTTTCTGATTATTAATTTAAAAAACAGATTATGGTAGGGACACGGCGTGCCGTGTCCGCAGTCAGGCACAAATTTTCATTTGATGCTAACAGGTTTAGCCGTAAAAATATATTTTATTTTAACTGACTTAAATTTTTTAACGCTTTGTGCGGACACGGCACGCCGTGTCCCTACTGCACAAACTTAAGAGCGTTAACTCCAAACTCCAAACTGAATATCACTTTTTCCTCGTTGTCCTGAACGATTTAAAGCTGATTGCTCCGCTCAGACCGAGCAGAACAATGCCTGAGAAAATGAACAGCAAAACAAACGGAATGATGAATTGTGCCGAAAACGGATTGTAAACATTGCGTCCGATGATGGTGTAGGAAAACAGCTTATAGGAAAAGCCGGCAAGGGAAATGAGCAGATATTTATAATATTCAATGCCCGTTGTGCCGTAAAGCTGGCTGACTGCGTTAATCGGCATGCAGGGAATCAGCCGGACCGTGAACAAAACAAGCGTTGAGCCGAGTTTCCCTTTATCAATAAAAGTGTGAGCTTTGTCATATTTTGCAAGAATTTTTTCAGCGTTTCCTCCGCCGAATTTTTTTCCCCAGTAATATTTTATCGTAAACAGCAGCGTAAGACCTGCGATGTTGATTAAAATTGCATAATACCACTTAAAAAGCACGCCTGCCGCAACCATAATGCACGAAATGGGAAACCAGGGCAGAACCGCTTTAATCACAAAATTTGCAAGAATGATTGCAACGGAAAAGAACGTTGCGCCGTTTTGTTGAATCCATGCTTCATAAGAAGCCAGCGTGTCGGTATATTTGTCATACCAGCGCATTACGCTTTCCATCTGGAAAAGGCGCAGTAAAATCAAAAGAATCAGTGCAAGCGTGAAGCAAATGAACGCAGCAAATGAAATCAACTTTCTGCGTCTGTCGCTTTTTTCAAATGAACTGCTCAAAGCCCTGCTTCACCTCTTTTGGGGAAGATTTGCAAATGGATATGGTAACAAGCAGAATCCCCCACAATATTACAATGTATTATTATATCTTAAAAATCACAAACGGTCAACAGAAAAAAAGTCTTATCGTTGTTTTCATTTAAGTTATTCAGTAACAAAAGATTTCAAATATTCTATTTCCTCAGGAAATTTTATTCTATCCCATTCAACTTTTTTAGCTTTATATGTAAGTTCTTTATATTCTTCATCAGTTGCATTTTTTCTGAATGTTGCAATTATACGCAAAGTTGAAGTTGACAAATCACGAATGTCCGCATTTAACAATGTGTTCGGTAAAAATTTATGTTCAATGTTGTCTTTTGTAAAACCCATTATTCCGCTCGTCTTACCAACCAGTTTATCTGTTTTGAGTTTCGGTGTAAAAGTATCATAATCGCCTATCATAGTGGCAGATAAGTTTTTACAAATCATTTTAGGAAGAACAGTAAGCTTTAATTGTGTTGTACCGTCTTTATGAAATTCAAACTGATTCGTTTGAAGTGTCTTTGTTATGCACTTATTAAAAAATTCATTAGCAGATAAAATGTGACTTTCGCCGTTATGGTCGATAAACTCAACCGGCACCAAACCCGTTAAATGCATATAGTTTCTTTCTCTGAATGTAACTTCGAAAGTGCGGATATTTTTATGTTTGTCAGTGCTGACAAACAATAATGTCCTGTTCAATAATTCGCTTTTATACTGCATAGCTGAGTTAATCACTATTGCAGCGGCTCCTCTTTTTGAATATCCCATAATTTTTTCTCCGTAAAAATTAAAAGGAAGAGTGTAACACCGCAGTGATACTCCTCTTCCTTAAAGGTTGATTTTATCGTCGCCCACCGACAATCCGACACAAAGTTCGGCATAAATATTAGGTTTTTTCGTTGCCTACCAACAATCCAGCCCTGTGTCTGGCAAAAATTTTGGGTTTTAGGTGTCAACCGCACCGGTGAGATGTCGCTCACCATCCCATGGATAGACAGTGAAGATATCTTATCTCCATATCCATTCTAGCAGAGACGAAGATATAAGTCAAGAGTTTCAGAAGACTTAATTTAAACTTGTCTCCAATGCTATTATATGCACCGACGCAATCAGATTATACTCTCCGATCAACATCATATAACTCTTTTACAGTAAGATTGAGTCGCCTGAAAAAGAAGTCAAAAACCGCCGCCCGGATTATTTTGGTAAATTTATATAATCATCAGCAAAAGTTTTTAGTGACATTCGCCGTAAAATATGGTAAAATTAAAGAAATAAAATGATCGCAGACCGATGCGGTAAAAAAGGAATGATTTGCTTGAAACTTGTAATTCTTGATTCATATGCCGAAAATCCCGGTGATCTTTCGTGGGACTGGCTGAAAGATGTTGTTGACAGCTTTGATGTTTATGAGCAGACCAAAGCCGAAGATGTGTTTGAAAGGAGCAAAGACGCGGATATTCTTGTCACAAACAAGGTGCCGATTTCAAGGCAGCTGATTGAAAAGCTGCCGAAGCTCAAATTCATCGCCGTTCTGGCAACCGGCTATAACATCATCGACTGTGCGGCGGCAAGAGAACGGGGAATTGCCGTTTCCAACATTCCGGCATACAGCACCGACGGGGTATCTCAGCTTGTTTTTGCGCTGCTTCTTGAACTGACAAACAAGGTGGCACTTCACAGCCAAAGCGTCAAGGACGGCGAGTGGGCTTGCTGCGAGCATTTTTGCTATCAGAAAGCGCCTTTGACCGAGCTTTCGGGAAAAACTTTCGGAATCATCGGCTTCGGCAAAATCGGAAGTGCCGTGGCTCAGATTGCAAACGCCATGAACATGAACGTTATCGCTTATTCGCCGCACACAAGAACCTATAACGGCTTCGGAACGGTCAGCTTTTTAAGCCTTGATGAAGTCGTTTGCCAAAGCGATGTCATATCGCTTCACTGTCCGCTGACAAAAGAAACCGACGGTCTTGTAAACAGTGAGTTTCTTTCAAAAATGAAAAAGACCGCTTATCTCATCAACACTTCAAGAGGCCCTGTTATCAACGAAACGGATCTGGCGAACGCTCTTGAAAAAGGTGAAATTGCAGGCGCGGGCGTGGATGTGCTCTGTCAGGAGCCGCCGAAAGACGGAAGTCCTTTAATCGGCGCCAAAAACTGCGTGATCACGCCGCATATTGCCTGGGCAAGCTTTGAAACAAGGGCGAGACTGATGGATATTTTCAGAAAAAATGTGGAAGGCTTTGTGAAAAACGAACCGATCAATGTTGTGAACTGATTTTGATCTTTAAATTTGTTAATTTTGTATATTTTTATGTGCAATTTATATAACTTCAAACCTTGATTTTTGGCAAATATATGGTATAATCATTTTTATATTGCAAACTGTTTGTTAACGGGGGAAATCTTTAGGTAAGAAGTAAAAGGGAAGAGTGAAAAGTGTTTTTTTCTTTTGTTCTTACACACGCAGAGAAAGGAATGGTCATAAAATGAAAAGAACAGAAATTGCAAAGCTTTATGCCGATGCCGCTTCTTATACGGCTGAGCCTGTGCAGGTGTGCGGCTGGATTCGTACAAACCGTGATTCAAAGGCACTCGGCTTCATGGAAATCAATGACGGAAGCTGTTTTAAGGGCGTTCAGGTTGTTTTTGAAGCAGATAAGCTTGAGAACTTCACCGAAACCGCAAAGCTGAACGTCGGCACTGCCGTCATTGTGAAAGGCAACCTAATCCTCACACCCGAGGCAAAACAGCCTTTTGAAATCAACGCAATCAGCGTTGAGGTTGAGGGTGCTTCCACACCGGATTATCCTTTGCAGAAAAAGCGCCATTCGCTTGAATATCTTCGCACCATCGGACATCTTCGCCCGAGAACCAACATTTATTCGGCTGCTTTCCGCGTCCGCTCGGTTGCCGCTTATGCAATTCACACTTTCTTCCAGAATCAGGGCTTTATCTATGCGCACACGCCGCTTATTTCCTGCAGTGACTGCGAGGGTGCAGGCGAAATGTTCCGGGTAACCACCCTTGACATGGAAAATCCGCCCAAAAATGAGGACGGCAGCGTTGATTATTCACAGGACTTTTTCGGAAAGAGCGCTTATCTTACCGTTTCCGGTCAGCTTCAGGGCGAAATTATGGCGCAGGCTTTCGGAAAGATTTATACGTTCGGCCCGACTTTCAGAGCCGAAAAGTCCTATACGCAGCGCCATGCGGCTGAATTCTGGATGATTGAGCCGGAAATTGCTTTTGCCGATCTTTGCGATGACATGGATCTTGCCGAAAGCATGATCAAATTCGTCATCAATTATGTTCTTGAACATTGTCCGCAGGATATTGAATTCCTCAATCAGTTTGTTGATAAGGGCCTTGTTGAAAGATTGACGGCGGTTGCTTCTTCCGATTTTGCAAGAGTAACCTATACCGATGCAATCAAAATGCTCGAAGAGCACAACGATGAATTTGAATATAAAGTTTTCTGGGGCTGTGACCTTCAGACAGAGCATGAACGCTATCTGACCGAGAAAATTTTCAAAAAGCCTGTTTTCGTAACGGATTATCCGAAAGAGATCAAAGCGTTTTATATGCGCCTGAATGACGACGGAAAAACCGTTGCCGCCTGCGACTGCCTTGTGATGGGCATCGGCGAAATTATCGGCGGAAGCCAGAGAGAAGAACGCTATGATGTTCTTATGCAGAGAATTGAAGAGTTAGGTCTTAAAAAGGAAGACTATTGGTGGTATCTTGACCTGAGAAAATACGGCGGAACAAAACACGCCGGCTTCGGCTTGGGCTTTGAAAGACTGATTATGTATCTGACCGGTATCTCAAACATCAGAGACGTACTTCCGTTCCCGAGAACAACCGGTTCGGCTGAATTTTAATTGATTGATAACGAGGTAATGAAATGTATTTGAAAGATTATTCAAAGCAGGCGCTTGAAGCTTTTAAGGCGGAGCTTGAAAAGGAATATGAAAACTACAAGGCAAAAGATTTAAAGCTTGATATGTCAAGAGGCAAGCCCGGCGCCGATCAGCTTGCCGCTTCAAACGGACTGCTTGACGCAATCACTTCCAAAGACTGGGACAACTGCGTCGTACCCGGTGCGCTTGAATACAGAAACTACGGTGTTCTGACGGGAATTCCCGAATGCAAGCAGATTTTTGCCGATCTGCTCGGTGTTTCGTCCGATAACATCATCGTTTGCGGAAACTCCAGTCTGAACATGATGTTTGACTATATCACACAGTGTATGCTTACCGGTTCGGACGGTGAGCCGTGGAGCAAGCAGGGCGAAATCAAATTTCTTTGCCCCTCTCCGGGCTATGACAGACACTTTGCCATCTGCGAATATTACGGCATGACGCTGATTCCGGTAAAAATGAATGACAACGGCCCCGATATGGACGAAGTGGAAGAACTGATTAAGGACAAAGCCGTCAAAGGCATGTTCTGTGTTCCGAAATACTCAAACCCGACAGGCGTTACCTATTCATCACAGGTTGTTGACCGCATTGCAAAAATGAAGCCTGCCGCAAAGGATTTCAGAATCATCTGGGATAACGCTTATGTGATTCATGACCTCAAGGAAGAAACCGATAAGCTTGACAATATTTTTGATCTTCTCAAAAAATACGGCAATGAAGACATGGTCATTGAGTTTACATCCACTTCAAAAATCAGCTTCCCGGGCGCAGGGGTTGCCTGCCTTGCCGCTTCGGATAAGAATATCGGCATCATAAAAAGCCGCATGACCATTCAGACCATCGGCTATGACAAGCTCAATCAGCTTCGCCATGTCAAGTTCTTTAAGGACGTTGACGGAATCAAAGAGCACATGAAAATTCACCGCGCAATTCTTGCGCCCAAGTTTGACGCAGTCATCGGCGAATTTGAACGTGAGCTTTCCCCGTTCGGCGTTGCAAGCTGGACGAAGCCCAACGGCGGCTATTTCATCAGCCTTGACGTTATGCCGGGCACGGCAAAAAGAGTCGGTGAGCTTTGCAAGCAGGCAGGCGTCACGCTGACAACGGTGGGCGCAACCTATCCTTATGGCAAGGACCCGAAAGACGAAAACATTCGAATCGCACCGTCTTTCCCGCCGGTTGACGAGCTGGTTACGGCAACAAAGCTTCTTTGCCTTTGCGTAAAGCTTGCTGCGGCCGAAAAGCTTCTTGAAAAATAAAAACATGAGCGGCTTGCAGAAAAATGCGAGCCGCTTTTTTGGAGAAAATAACATGATCGAACACCCGATACCGCCGCTGTTTGATGAACATTCAAAAACGCTGATTCTGGGCAGCTTTCCGTCGGTAAAATCGCGCGAAGTCGCTTTCTTTTACGGACACAGGCAAAACCGATTCTGGAGAGTGCTTGCTGCTTTGTATAAACAGCCGACACCGCAGACAACCGAAGAAAAGAAAAAGCTGATTTTGGAAAATCAGCTTGCTTTGTGGGACGTTGTGGCCTCCTGCGATGTGCAGGGTAGTGCCGACAGCAGCCTGAAAAATGTGAAGCCGAATGACCTCGGCATCATTTTGCAAACGGCAAAAATTGAAAGAATTTTCACAAACGGCAAAACGGCGTTTAATCTGTATAATAAATTTCTTCTGAAAGAAACAGGGATAGAAGCGGTCTGTCTGCCGTCAACAAGCCCGGCAAATGCTAAGATGCAGATGCCCGAACTTTTAATTCATTGGAAAGTGATAGCAGACGAATTATAGTTTGGCGGGCACCGTCCACATGCTCACGGCAAGCCCCGCTTGCATGCTCATGCGGGGCAGAAAGTAATAAACTTTGCAATTATGCCGCGGCGGAAACTGAGTGCAAAAAGGAGTAAAGTTTTTTGCTCAAGCTTTTTTTCAAAAAAGCTTGGCGCCGTC
>JBJFHW010000306.1:0-7760 GCA_051893965.1 Acutalibacteraceae bacterium | reverse complement strand
TTTACTACCTTACCCATTAGAGGGATTTGAAATCAAATTTTTACGCATTCGTCACTGCTTCAGTGACATAGCGGTCATTTTACCTTACCCATTCATAGGGCAAGACCCAACTGAGGCCTTGCCCGAAAAGAAAACCGCAGATGCTTTAACCTCAATTTGCGGTTTTAGTACTGTGCTATTCAGAGGGGATTGAAACTGCAAGATTATCAATCGCCGCAAGGTCGGGTTTTAGTACCCTACGGTTTTACATGGAATTGAAACAGTATTAGGCAGATGATACACAACGCAGGGTTTTAGTACCCTACGGTTTTACATGGAATTGAAACGAAATTTCCCCCGTGCAGACCTTCTTAGCACCCTACGGTTTTACTACCTTACCCATTAGAGGGATTTGAAATCAAATTTTTACGCATTCGTCACGGTTTCAGTGACATAGCGGTCATTTTACCTTACCCATTCATCGGGCGAGACCCGTCCGAGGCCTTGCCCGAAAAGAAAACCGCAGATCTTTTCGTCTGCATAAATAACATTTGAAGTAATAGCATTTTGCGGTGTGAAAGTTTGAAATGCTTTTAACATTTTCTGACAGGCTTCCTGTCGGTCTGTTTGGTGTACTCAAAATACGGCTTATTTTTCCGATTCTGTTTTTTTACCGTAAAGTTATTCCAAGCAGTTTCAAAAAAATATGTATCAATGATAAAAATGATGTTGTTTAAAAATTTAATCATACATAGAACAAACCCGATGATCCATGAATCACCGGGTTTTAATTATGCCTTTTTGTCTGTATCAATTATGAATTTTTCATTTGCTGCTATTGAAATAAAAATTTTTTTAAAAATTTTTTTATTTTTTGAGGATTCCTTCCGAATATATAAGTGAAAACAATAAATTCAAAGGAGGAGTTGAAATGATAAGTTCCGCCGGCGTTCCGCCATAAGATAATCTAAAGAGCCGAATCAACTGTGTGTAAAATCAATCTTATTAAATTATTAGCCCTAAGGAGGCAGAATAAAATGGTCAGAAATTCAAAATCATTGAGAATGATTTCTCTCGTTCTTGTAATTACATTAATTTTCAGTATGTTTGCAATTTCAGCAAGCGCTGCATCCGCAACACCTTCATTTGGCAGTGCACCCACTGCGGTAACGCTTTATATTAATGACAGTAATAACGATTCAAGGGCCATAAACATTAAAGTTAACAATTGGAAATCCGGATACACCTATAGGGCTTATTCCGACGATAATTCGGTTGCCGTTGTGAAAGACGCTTCCGTAAACAGCAAATCAGGTGTATTGTTTACAATTCAGGCTAAATATTTGGGCAGTACCAAAGTTATTGTTCAGATGTGCAAGTCAGGAAGAGTGGTTCAAAGCAAGACCATATCTGTTACTGTTAAGGCAAGAACTCAAGCAACCCCCACATCTCTGAAATGTATTTCCGCAACATCTTCTTCACTCAGGATCTCATATAGTCTTTCAAATAAAAACTATGTTACGGGATATTGGATTCAGGTATCGACTGACAGAAATTTCAGGAATAATGTTAAGAGCTATAAGGTTACATCCAAGAATCAGACCACGGCAACACTTACGGGATTAAAGAGCAGAACAGCATACTTTGTGAGAGTCGCTTCGTTATCTACTCTTAACAATTGTTACACAATTTCAGGATATACATCAATGTTGACAAAAACAAATTAACAATCTGAAAAGTCATCTGTGCTGCAATCCTTAGAATTTTATAAGGGTTGCAACACAGAAAAAGTGAAAGGAGACATTTTGTTATGAAAAACTTAATGAAAAAATTCTTATCGATTATTATTGCAACTATAGCTGTGTTTTCAACGAGTGCGGTTTGCTTAAACGCCTCGGCAGCATCCTCGTCTGATACAATTACAGTTGTTTTGAACGATTCAACCATAAGATACACTACTGCTAACCTCAATCTTCGTTCAAGTGCATCAACCTCATCAAAAGTAAAAGTTGTTCTTCCCAAAGGCTTACCTGTCTATGTTCAGAAGGCATCCGGAAATTGGTGTTATGTTAAGGCTTATCCTAAGGGAGATTGTTACACCGGTTGGGTGTCCAAATCATACTTATCGGAATGGAATGTGCTTGGTGCTTACCGTGTTGAAGCTACGGCAGGGCTGAATGTGCGAGCAGCGGCTTCAACAAGTGCCAAAAAACTCGGAGCATTGAAATATAACACAAAGGTGAATGTTTTTGGAATAACCGGTGATTGGGCAATGATTAAGTATAATGGCAAAACAGCCTATGTTGCTTTGAAATATTTGCGCTGTGTCGCTTAAGGTTAAGACAAATGAATTTTAAACAGCTGAACACAATAATTGGGAGGTAAAAATTATGTCAATATCATTCTTTAACCGCAATTTTAAATCAAATGGAGATGTGTTTAAGCCGGACAAATCAGGGTTGACACCGCCGGTCAGGAAGATGAAACCGTCGGATTCTCCACTGTCTGTCTTCGGAATAAACCCCGGTATCGGGGGAAATTCCAAAGGAAACAAGCTTCCGGATATTATGTCATCGACCGAAAAAGTTCGCCGCACAGATGAGCAGGCCAAAAACCTGCCGCTTTCATGGCCGCGTAAATCTGCATCATCTGTTGATGTTCACCGCGGCTCACTGAAAACAGCATCATCTGCGGTAAACATTACCGGAGTTTATATTCTCAAACTCAACGGACAGGTTATGAAAGTCGGCAGTGCAGAAATCGGCGTTCAGAAGCGTATGCAGCAGTACTACGGGTTAAATAAAAGCTGCGGATTGGCTCAAATTAATGAACATAACCGTGATTTGATTCAGGTAATTTGGCAAGATTGTCCGAGATGTAAATGCAACGAACTTGAATCAAAGCTCGCACGCAAATACGGTATGGGTCCATGGGCAATCCGTACACCGCATTCAACAGATGATACCTGGAAGCTTTTGATCTGACAAAAATATATGAAGTTCTTGAAAGGAGGTGAATGCGATGTTTAGTCTTTTGTTCGCGGCCGCAGCGGCTGCAACTACTGCTGATGCTATTGTTGCTGTATGTGCAGCTGTTTCGGCAACTGCAACAGCTGCCATAGCAATCAACGATGCAAAGAAGTGATTTTCTCATGCACAAATTTATCGAAAGGAGGCGAAACAAATGATCGGAATTATTTCGGGTATTGTTGCTGCAGCGATAACTGCAGGTGAGATTGTTGAAGCAGCAACAGTCGCCGCTGCAGTTGCTACTGCTGCTACCGCAACAGCTACTGCAGTAAAATCAGTCAAAGACTCAAAAAAAGATTGAGTATTTGCTCTTTTTCTCACAACTTTATTGGCAAAGGAGGTGAAATAATGATCGGGCTTATTTCAGGTATCGTTTCAGCAGCAACCAAAACCGAAAAGGTGATTGAAATTGCAACAGCCATAACAGCCGTTGCCGGTGCGGCGACCGCAGCAGCTGCTGCAGTAAAATCGGTCAAAGACTCAAAATAAGATTGAGTTTTTGACCCTTTTCTCACAACTATATTGGTAAAGGAGGTGAAACAAATGATCGGGCTTATTTCAGGCATCGTTTCAGCAGCAATAGAAAGCGGCAGTTTCCTTGTGTTTGAGGCCGATCATTTCAGTTTCTACGTTATCTGCCCGGTCGATACAGTAACCGGCGAGCCGATTGATGATCTTTTGTTCGGTGATGCATACTGCGCTTTCAATGGCCGCAGTTATGAGGAAAAAGTAACCAAAATATCTTACCTGAAGTTTGCAATAAAAATCCTAAAAATTTGGAAGTCATCATAACAGTGAGCTTAAATAAAGTTTATTAAAGAATTCATCTTATATAGATTATTGAATAAGTACAGTAAAAACAGACGATGAAAAAGCCTATTCTATGGTATAATTGAGAAAATACCATAGGAGAATTTTGACTGTTATAAAATAAAAATTTAAAAGCTAAAATATATAATCAAACATAATAATAGAATAATTAAAGTATTACAACAAGAAAAAGTTGATATTGATTTTTGTAATTATCAGTGATAGAATAAAAGGTGTAAAAATTTATGCTGCATATGAAACATTTGCAGCTGTTTATTTAACAAGGAGGAAATCATAATGCAAAAAAATCTGAAACGATCATTAGCCGTCATCATGGCTGTGCTTATGCTCATAACTTCGGCGCCGCTTGCCGGGTTTGTGGGATTAGAACTGCCAAAATGGCAAACACAGGCGCAGGCTGCCGAAGAATACTCAATTTCTGCCGGTGAAACCATTTCAGTTGATATTGCTGGCGGAAGTATAACCTATATTAAATTTGTTCCGACCGTAACGGGAACATTCACATTTACTTCTGTTTCAAGCATTGATACATATGGTTATCTTTATGATGAAAACAAAAACCAGATAACATCTGATGATGACGATGGAACCGGCAATAACTTTTTGATAACCTATGATCTTGAAGCGGGCAAGACCTATTATTTCGGTGCGAGATATTACACCGGCAGCCAGAGTGGTTCGTTTAACGTAAAACTTACCTGCGACAAGGTTTTCTGTGCACACGAAAATACAACCGAGCATGCCGAAGTGCCTGCAACTTGTGAGGAATATGGTTATACAGCAGGTGTATTTTGTGAAGACTGTCAGACATGGATTTCGGGTCACGAAAGAATCGAACGTCACTTTGATGAAAACAATGATGCAATTTGTGATAAGTGCGGAGAGATTATTTCAGCGGTGGTTCAAGAGGGAAGCTGTGGTGATGATGCTGTTTATACCGTTTATGAAAACGGAACGATGATTATAAGCGGAAACGGAGAAATGGTTAACAGCCGTATTACCAATAACTATTCAAGCATTAATAAAGTCATAATCAAAGACGGAATCACAACAATCGGAACAAACGCATTTAATAATTACTATAATCTGACGAGTGTTACAATTCCCGACAGTGTTACAAGTATAGGTGATTATGCTTTTCGTTCATGTTCAAAGCTTAATAATATCAGTTTGCCGAGTAATATAACCTATCTTGGTGAAAATGCTTTTGCTTCTTGTTCAAGCCTTAAGAGCATTGTAATTCCTGAAAGTCTTAAAACCTTTGGATATTGGAATTTTGTTGATTGCACAGCTTTAGAAAGTGTAACGCTTCCCGAAACACTTGAAGCAATCGGTACAGGCGTTTTTTCAGGCTGTACTGCGCTTAAAGAAATCAATATCCCGGATACGGTAAGCTATATCGGAAACAGTGCATTCTATAATTGCATAAGTTTAACAGAAATAACAATTCCGGATAGTGTAACGAGTGTAGGAAGTTCTGCTTTTAGATATTGCTCAGCAATGAGAATTCTTACAATAGGAAGCAGTGTAGGAAGAATAGGTTGTTACGCATTTAATAATTGTACTAGCTTAAACAAAATCAATTGGAATGCAGAAAATGTAAGTTATTTTGGACATGACGATGATTATTGTTGTGTATTTGGAAATGCCGGAACAACATCGGATGGATTAGAAGTTGTTTTTGGTGATAATGTTAAAAGTATTCCAGATTATGCGTTTTGTGGTTCTGATTTAGGATATTATCCAATAACAGGAAATACAAATATTAAATCAGTAACAATCGGTAACAGTGTAACAAGTATAGGTAGTTCTGCTTTCTATGGTTGTACCGGACTTACGAAAATCAATTGGAATGCAGAAAATGTCAATAACTTTAATTATAGCAGTAATGTTTTTTATAATGCCGGAAAATCAGCAGATGGAATAGAGGTTGTTTTCGGAGAAAATGTTAAAAGTATACCTAATTATGCGTTCTATGTTAACAACAGTTCAGCAAGAGCGAAAATTAAGTCAGTTACAATCGGAAACAATGTTGAAAGCATTGGTAATTGTGCATTTGAATATTGCAGCAAATTAACTGATTTAACAATCAGTAACAGTGTAACAAGTATTGGTAGCTATGCTTTCTATGGTTGTACCGGACTTACGAAAATCAATTGGAATGCAGAAAATGTCAATAACTTTAATTATAGCAGTAATGTTTTTTATAATGCCGGAAAATCAGCAGATGGAATAGAGGTTGTTTTCGGAGAAAATGTTAAAAGTATACCTAATTATGCGTTCTATGTTAACAACAGTTCAGCAAGAGCGAAAATTAAGTCAGTTACAATCGGAAACAATGTTGAAAGCATTGGTAATTGTGCATTTGAATATTGCAGCAAATTAACTGATTTAACAATCAGTAACAGTGTAACAAATATTGGTAGTTCTGCTTTCTATGGTTGTACCGGACTTACAAAAATCAATTGGAATGCAGAAAATGTCAGTTCCTGCAGTAGTTCTGCTTTTGGAAATTGCGGAAAAGCCGTTGACGGATTTGAAGTTGTTTTCGGGGAAAATGTTAAATCAATACCGAATTCTGCGTTTTCAGGAAACAGTTACTTAAAGGCTGTTACACTCGGCAGTGGTGTAACAAGTATAGGCAAATATGTCTTTAGTAATTGTACAGGTTTAAAAGAAATCATAATCTCCGAGAGCGTTGAAACAATCGGAGACAATGCTTTCTTTAAATGCGGCGCAGAAAGCGTAATCATCAAGGGCAACATAAATACCATGGGCAATTCGGCCTTTTCAGCCATGCCGAACCTCAAAACCGTAACAGTGGAAGGTAACGCCGTTCTGGGGAGTGATATTTTTTCCTATTGCCATGCGCTTGAAACCGTTGAAATCAGCGGAAATGTTCAGTCAATCCCTGTTGACGCATTTTATATGTCTGAAAACCTGAAATCGGTAACACTTCCTGAGTCTGTTGCGGTTATCGGTGACGCTGCTTTTGCCGGCTGTTATGCACTTACGGACATTAACCTGCCTGAGGGTATTAAGAAGCTTCCGTATAACGCTTTCGCTTCCTGCAGAAGCCTGGAACATATCGAACTTCCGTCAACACTTGAAATGATCGGCGATGATGTTTTCTATGACTGTATCAGTCTTACGGATATTGTAATACCGAAGAATGTTAAGCGCATCGGACCGAGTGCATTCTATAACTGCAACAACCTTTCATCCATTGAAATTCTCAATCCCGATTGCGAGATTTATGCTTCTGAATATACCATAAATGACAGTGCAGTTATTTTCGGTAAGGAGAATTCAACGGCACAGAAATATGCAAAAACATATGGTCGCATTTTTGAAACAAGACAGGTTGAATCGGTGTCGCTTGTAACAAAGCCCGACCGCACAGAATATTACATGGGCGATGAGTTTGCCATCAGAGGTCTTTCAATTACCGTTCAATATGAGAGCGGAGAAACAGAGACTTTAAAGAATATCGGTTCCGTCTCCGGCTTCAACAGCAAAGAAATCGGCACATCGGATGTTTGCATTACATTCGGTGGCAAAAAAACTGAAAGCTTTGGTGTAACGGTCAATGAAAGAACAATCACTCTGAAAGAAACTGTAAAAGTAACCGTTCAACCGGGGCAAAGAGCATATTTCAAATTTGTTCCAAAGGTTTCCGGCTACTATTATGTCAACATAAACGGATATTACAGTACATATGCAAAGCTTCTTGATTCAAACTTAAAATTGAAATATAAATACTTTAATAGTGAGTATAATTATATTTATCTTATTGCCGGTGAGACCTACTATATCTGCACAGGACTGAGTTCTTATGATTATGATGATTATAGCTATACTGACGGTGAAGATTACAGCTATGAATTAACGCTTGAAGCAAGAAATCTTAACTGTCCGCAT
>JBJFHW010000305.1:0-7793 GCA_051893965.1 Acutalibacteraceae bacterium | reverse complement strand
AAAACAGCCGACAATGAAAAAGAACACGCAAAAATGTGGTTCAAGGAATTAAACGGTATCGGCGACACAAGCGCAAACCTTGAAGCTGCCGCCGAGGGCGAAAACTATGAATGGACAGATATGTATGACGGCTTTGCAAAAACAGCCGAAGAAGAAGGCTTCCCCGAACTTGCACACAAGTTCCGCCTTGTTGCCGCCATTGAAAAGCATCACGAAGAGCGTTACCGTGCCCTTTTGAAGAACATTGAGCAGGCCGAAGTTTTTGCAAGAAGCACCGTTAAAATCTGGGAATGCCGCAACTGCGGACACATTATTGTCGGCACAAGCGCTCCCGAAGTTTGCCCGACCTGCAACCATCCGCAAAGCTATTTTGAAATCAGCGCCGAAAACTATTAATCTCAAAGCAATATCATTCAAAATTATAAGCCCAATACGCAAGGTGTTGGGCTTATATGTGTTATTCAATTCATGATTCAATCAGTTGATCTTATATGATTCAACCGTTACATTTCCGCTTTCATCAACACAGACATTGAACACAGCCGTGCTTGCTGCCGGATCTTCGCTCCAGCTTTGGGAATAAGTAAAATCAATCTGAGCCTTGCCTTCGGAAATTCCCGCAAACGAGAAAGATTCTCTTCCCGAAGAGCCCAAAAGCGAACCCGACTGGTGATATTCGCTTCTGATAAAGCGGATAACAGATTCATCGGAGACCTCAACGTCCCAGGAATAGCCGGTTGAAGGATTGGAATCGAGGTTAACTATAAGTGAGCTTCCCTCGGCAACATAATCCTTATCTACATTGTTTTCCGGAAAAAAGAACGGGAATAAGGTCATGAGAATCGACATGAAAAACGCTAAAACTTTTGAAATTAACTGCATAAATTTTCCTCCTTTTTGTTCATTATACACCCAAAACAATATATATTCAAGCAATTCATCAGATAAAAACACGATTTATCATTCATTTTAAAGGAAAAACATGATTGAATTAAAATATTTAAATCAAATCGGACTTTCAAAAGAACTTGAAGAAAATTGCAAAGCCTATTTCAAAAAGAACGAAAAACGTGTTCTTGGCCGATATAACAAAGCAAAAAATAACTACCGCTCTTCCCTGCACTGCTGTTCGGATATGATGCGCCTTTGCGTTGCTTTGATGCTTTTGGAGGACACAAAGAAAAAATACGATCAACTGAAAATTGATGAAAAAATTTTTCTTGATACGGCAAGCGACATCGGCATCTGGTGCAAAAATAATTCAGATAAGGGGCTTGCAGAATATCTCTGGATTGAAAATCATCTGAAAGCGGAGCTGTTTCGTCTCGGCAGACTTCAGTTTCAGCTTCGTCAGCTTCCGAATTGGGATAATCATTTAAAAAAATGCGGAATTAACAGCGGAGATACGGTTCTGAATATACATATTCCGCAAGGTATGCCGCTTGCTATTGACGAATGTCAAAAATCAATTTCTCAGGCAAGAGAATTTTTCAAAAACCATTTTCCCGAAAAAAGGATTGCCGCTTTTGTTTGCGAAAGCTGGCTGCTTTATCCGAAAAACGAAGAATTTATGTCTGCAAATTCAAACATCATTCAGTTCATGAAATTGTTTGAAATTATCGGCTCAATTCCCTATTCAACTCAGGCCATTGAAAGGGTTTTCGGCAAAAAACGCCTTTTCGTTTCTTCATACAGCGAAAATACAACGCTTCAAAAACAACTCAAAGCCTATTTAAAAAGCGGTTCAAAACCCGGAATAGGAATCGGAATTATTAAATATTAAAGAAAATTAAGAAATCAACATTCGATATAATTTTCTTCAAAAGCTCTTGAAATCAATTTAATATGTGATACAATAATTAAAAGTTACCAATTTGTTAACTTTTTTAAAAAATTTAAGGAGCGATAAATATGAAGAAAATTATTTCGGTCTTGCTTGCTGTTTGCATCATCCTTGTCAGCACACCTGCCGCTTTCGCGTTCAACACGGAGCCGACGGTAACCTGCGATGATCCGGTTATCTATATCGGCGGAGACAGCGACGATATTTACTATGACAATGACACGAAAAAATTCCGCATTGATGATATTTTCGGTCTTGTTGATAGCGACGATGAAAATGAAGAGGGCGAAAATAAAGTTGCCGAAGCCGCTTTCAATATCTTAAAGCCGTTTATCCTCGAAGGTATTGCTTTCGGAAAATGGGACAACTATTACGCAGCCGTTGAAAAGGAAATCGGCGAAATGTTCGAGCCGATCATGTTTGATAAAAACGGCAACATCCCCGAAGATTCCGATTCCGGAATCGGAAAAGCTGCCACGGCTGATAAGCAGTGGAAAATGACGCACAATCTTGCCGACGCAAGCGGAAAATATTCCGAAAAAGCGTATAAGTACAATTACGACTGGCGTCTTGATCCGATGGAGCTTGCCGACGATCTGAATGAATATATCGAAGCCGTAAAGACGGCAAGCGGTCACAGCAAGGTTTCAATCGACTGCAAATGTCTTGGTACCAATGTTGTTCTTGCCTATATTCAAAAATACGGCACAAAAAGCCTTAAGGGCGTCGGTATTGACGTTGCAACCTCTTACGGCGCAGACTTTCTCAGCGGAATTCTGAGCGGTGACTTCGGCATTGACGGAAATTCCATTGTCAGACTGATTTCCGATGTGTCCGTTTTTGAAGATGATTTTTCAGTCAGTCCGCTTGTAACTTCCACAATCGAGCTTCTTTCCAACACAGGCGTTCTTGATACCCTCAGCGCGGTTGCCCGCAAAACGATTTATGATCAAATCGAATACGGAATCATTTCTGCGCTTGCAACTTCAACATTACTGACGCTGCCTTGCTATTGGGCTCTTGTTTCACCGGAGGATTTTGATGACGCACTCGTTTATGTTTTCGGTGAAGAAGGCAGCAAAAAAAGGCAGGAATATGCCGGTCTTATTGAAAAGATCACCGTATACAATGACACGGTCAAGAAAAATGTTGATGAGATTCTGAAATCAACAAAAGTACCCGATGAAAACGGAAACACCGTGAATCTTTGCATAATTTCAAAATACGGCACACAGATGGTACCGATGCTCAAAGACGGAAGCGTACTCGGTGATCAATATGTTTCGGCGAAGAATTCATCTTTTGGCGCAACAACATCAACCATTTATGACACACTTTCCGATGAATACATCGCACAAAAAGAAGCCGACGGACTTGGAAGATACATTTCACCTGACAAGCAGATTGACGCTTCAACCTGTCTTTTCCCGGATTATACCTGGTTTATCAAAGGCTGCTCTCACGGATTTTATTCAACGCCGGAAAGAGACCTGATTCTCACCGTTATTGACGCTGATAAACAGCTTGAAACAACCGATTTAGAGTGGACACAGTTTATTGTTTTTGACTATGAGAATCAGACATTTGAGCCGATGACAGAAGAAAACTGCCACAACGAAAACTGGAAAGCCGAAAAGGAAATTGAAAAGCCTCAAGGAAAGAATCAAAAGATTCGTTCACTGCTTGTGTCATTGATGAGATGGCTCAAAGCAATTTTCAATGCGATTACCGAGAAAATTAAGGCGGCCTGATTAACAGGTATTTGCCTGCATCACATTTGCAAACTGAATAAAAAGCTGTTATATTGAACAACGCCCGGCTGAGCACCGGGCGTCCTTTGTTATTTAATTATCTATCCAAAGTAAAATATAAAGATTATCTTGGTACAGAAAATCAGCCATAAAAAAGCTTATCTACTTTCCGTAAATAATAATTTCGGTTCCGTTGTCCTTAACAAGAATATCTTTCGGCATTCGTGAGATAAAAAAGAAAATATAGATATCCCCTGCCGCAACAGAAAAGTTAAAAATCTGAACAATATAAAACGTCCAGAACCAATTGTTCGGAACCACGGCGCATAAAACCGAAAGCAGAACGCCGAAAAGAAACAACGGCGCAACTGCGATAGTGTTATAGGCTCTTTTGTCGTAATATCCGTCACTGGAAGCATAGGCATAAAAGAATCTGTATCCGAACGATATTTTTGAGGTTTTGCAAAACAGTCTCATAAAAGCAGAATGTATAAACTCATGCAAAACGACATAAACAGCACAAAGAACAATGATCAGAAGCACTTTGCAAATAAAAATCAGCAAATCCCTGCGATTATCAATCAAAAGCAGATTTTCAAGCTTTTGACTGCCGTAAAAAAGTCCACCCAAAAACAGCATAACCACAATGGTGACAAACGATATGATATTGACAATCCATGCCGCTTTTTTGTCGTTAACCAGATTTACAACTTTAATCTGTTCATATTCAGACGGTAATTTTCTTGAACTCATAAATCAAACTCCCGCAAGAGCAAGAATTTCCTGAACCTTATCGGTCTTTTCCCACTGAACACCGAGATCCTCTCTTCCGACATGGCCGTATGAGGCAAGCTGACGGTAAATCGGTTCACGCAGATGAAGCATATCAATAATTGCAGCGGGGCGAAGATCGAACACCTTGTTTACAATTTCAGAAAGCTTTTCTTCGCCGATCTTTGCCGTGCCGAAGCAGTCAACCATAACCGAAACCGGTTTGGCAACACCGATTGCATAAGCAAGCTGAACTTCACACTTTTCGGCAAGACCGGAAGCAACAATGTTTTTGGCAACATATCTTGCCGCATAAGCTGCACTTCTGTCAACCTTAGTCGGGTCTTTTCCGGAAAACGCTCCGCCGCCGTGACGTGAATAACCGCCGTAGGTGTCAACAATAATTTTTCTGCCGGTAAGTCCGCTGTCTCCCTGAGGACCGCCGACAACAAA
The DNA here is from genome assembly GCA_051893965.1 of Acutalibacteraceae bacterium. Lineage (GTDB taxonomy): Bacteria > Bacillota > Clostridia > Oscillospirales > Acutalibacteraceae > UBA6857. Next base: position 2,975 of record JBJFHW010000305.1, on the reverse strand, counting down.
GCGCCCTGTCGGGTTAACATATATTTTTGTGTCATCTCTCATCAGTTCTTTGGGGATAACAGGATCAATCACATGTTCTTTTATATCTTTTCTGATTTGTTCAAGCGAAACGTCCGCGCTGTGCTGAGAGGAAACAACAATCGCTGTTACGGCAACAGGTTTTCCGTCGTCATATTCAACAGTGACCTGACTTTTCCCGTCGGGACGAAGATAAGAAAGCGTTCCGTCTTTTCTGACCTTTGTCAGCTGTTTTGAAAGCTTATGAGCAAGAGAAATCGGAAGCGGCATAAGCTCCAGTGTTTCGTTGCAGGCATAACCGAACATCATGCCCTGGTCACCCGCACCGTTGAGATTATATGCATCCTCTTCGCCGCCTTTAAGCTCGAATGATTTGTCAACACCCATTGCAATGTCTGCCGATTGTTCATCAAGTGCAACAAGAACCGCACAATTATTGCCGTCGAAACCTTTTGAACCGTCGTCATAACCGATGTCGCAGATCACTTTTCTTGCAATTTTTGCAACATCCGGCTTTTCTTTTGTGCTGATTTCGCCCATTATGAGCACCTGACCGGTTGTTACGGTTGTTTCGCACGCAACTCTTGCCATTTTGTCTTTTTCAAGAATTGAATCCAGAATTGCATCGGAAATCTGATCACAGATTTTATCGGGATGTCCCTCTGTTACCGACTCAGAGGTAAAAAGATGTTTTGCCATTTTCATCACCTTTGATACAGAAAATCGCTCAAAATAGCACTGAACCGTTTTGAATTTTCCGTATCGTTTCCTTTCATACTTTTGTTTACTGAAATGCGTTTCGTTTCCGGTCTTTCCTTAAAGTGATCTTGTCCGACGCTCAAAACCGTTATAAAAATAAAAACGGTCGCAATCGACCGCAGCAGTTTTGCCTTATCTTTCGGTCGTACCGCAGGATTTAGCACCTTGCATATCGCAGGTTGCCGAGCTTCAAAGGGCCTGTTCCCTCAGCTTCTCTCAATAAGGAAATGTTTTTCAAAAACTACCGAAAAAATTGCAGTTTGATCCCGCACGGTTTTGTCCGTAGTTCTTGTTTTCTTTAATATTATACATACTTTATTGCCTATGTCAAGGCATTTTAATAAAAGTTAAACATTTATAAAAGAATATCAGAAATCATTGCCTACAATCGCTTTGCATCAAGAAAAATCAATCTGTATTTTTCTAAAGCAGCGTTTCGGATACAATCAAATAAATGTATCCGAAACGCTTATGCATGATTTTAATTGTGTATATACACTTTTCAGCGTTTTCTGCCGTGAAGCACAGGTGAAAGCGGCTTATAAATGATGAAGCACAAAGCCGAAACAAGCACGCCTTTAAAGAAAGTAAAAGGCATATTAAAAATCAAAAGACATTCCAAAAGACCGTTTGCACTCGGCAAAATTTCCTGATACATGTTGATGATCGCTTCAATCGGCATGAATTTTTCATATACCGGGTAAGAGATGAAATAATTAAGCGGAACACTGAGCACTGCCATTGAAACCGCTCCGACAACGGCGCCGATAACAGCCGTTTTGCGGCTTTTTGCTCTGCGGTAAATCAATGCCGCCGGTACAACGAAGCAAACGCCCAAAAGGAAGTTGCAAAGCTCCCCGGCACCTCCGGTTGTTCCGTGAAAAAGCAGATTGAAAATGTTTTTCACAAGGCATACGCAAATTCCCGAAACAGGACCATAGGCGAACCCTGCAAGCAGCGCCGGAAGTTCCGAAACATCGAGCTTGATAAATGACGGCATGAACGGAACACTGAAATCAATGAACATCAGTCCCGTTGCAACAGCCGCAAGCATCGCCGTACCCGTCAGCACGCGAAGTTTGCTTGCCGATTGAATTTTCGGCTTTTTTTCGTTTGTTTTCATTTCTTTTGTGGACTCCATAAAAATACCTCCTGAAGTTGCCCTTATGGGCACAATTAAAAATTTTCAAACAAAACTTCAAGACAAAAGTAAACGCCCCAAAAAGGCTGAAGTCATCCTTTTAAGGGCGCATAACGGTTTTATACCTTTATCTTCTTTCATCCGGACTATACCGTCGGTTTCGGATTTTCACCGAATCAGCTTGCGCTCGCAGACTTAGAAACACAAAGCGGTTTCATCACTGCCGGTGAGGAATTGCACCTCGCCCTGAAGATCTTGTTTTATTATTTCGGTGTTTAACACCATATGTATTATAGCACTGTTTTATGCTTTGTCAATAGCTTTTGGCAAGAAAAACGAAAAAGACGCAGGCGCCTCATAATTGAGACGCCTGTGCTTTTATTCGGTTTTGGTTATGAATACGATAACAGGTGTTTGCTCATCAGGAAAGTGAGCTTATTCTGCCATTGTAATAAACCATATCGTCACAGCATGCAATTCTTCTGTGAGCAATCTTTGTCAGAAGAGTGCAGATATAACGAAGAATCTTTGAGAAGATATTGTTTCTGTGGCAGATACAATTGTCATATCCTCCCGCAGGAGTATATGTCTGACCGCAGTCATCGCATAAACCGTCATTGTCATCATCGTGATGCGCACCAGTTGCCGGAATAGTTTCGGTCTTGGTGTGTGAACTGTCGTTCTTGCAGACATAGGTTATTGAGCCGTCTTTTGAGCAGGTTGCTTCTGTTCTGCTTGTTTCAACCCAATTATGACCTGTTGCAGGAACTTTCGCACCGGCTTTAATCAAAGCACCGCATACCGAGCAGATTGTGTCTGCTTTCTTACCGTCTTTTGTGCAGGTCGGAGCTACAGCATTATTTGCTGAAACTTCGGTGTGGCCTGTTGCAGGAATTTCTGCGCCCTCTGCAATTGTTTCGCCGCAGACTGAGCAGATTGTGTCTGCTTCTTTACCCGCTGTTGTGCATGTCGGAGCTACTGCATTATCTGCTGAAACTTCGGTGTGGCCGAGTGCGTCGGTTGTTTTTGCTTCTCTGCTCAGTTCTGTATCACATAC
>JBJFHW010000304.1:0-7795 GCA_051893965.1 Acutalibacteraceae bacterium | reverse complement strand
GATATTACGATTCATTATATGATTTTAAGCGGTACATTTTGTGCCGCTTTTTTGTTTTTTTCTGTATGCTGTTGTCATTTTGCACAATTATTGAAAACTGCCGAGAAAATAGACAAATGTTGCTGCAGTGTTCGATAAAACTTGCGAAAATATTTTTACATATTTGTTAACAAGGTGTAAATTGGTAATAAATTATCGAAAATTGTCGTAATATTCTGATTTAAAATAAAGCGTGGAATTTTTTTGTATATAATGACGATAGAAGTGAAAATCTTGTTTTCGCTTAAAAAATAGTGTTAGGAGATGTATCAGGAATGAAAAACACAAAGAAAAAAACCCGAAAGCTGCTCAGCATCTTTCTTGCCGTTGTCATGATTATGACAAGCTGCAGTGTCTGCTTTTCTTCATTTGCGGCAGATGATGCTCTGAAAGCATTTGCGGATGCGCTCAAAAGTGAAACAGTCAAAGAACTTTCAAACTATACTGTGACTGAAAACACTTCATCGGGCAGCGGTTCAAATGTGCAAAAAACCAACAAAACAACAATCACGCTGGATACCTATGAAAAATACAGTGAGGTTGTTTCGCTGATTGAAAAGCTTGATGCTGCAATCAAAGAAAGTCCCTCTTATGTTTCAAAGGCAACTTTCCCCGGTGACGGTTCATCTCAAAACTGTGTCAATGCCGGCGAGGTCAAGGATGAAATTCTTTCAAGACTTACCGACCTTGGTTTTATGACAACGGCAGAGCTGAGTGAATACAATGTTTCAACACTTCTTTCAAATGTGATGAGCAATACAGGTGTAATTACTCACAGCGGTAATCAGGGAAGCACTTCAAAGGTTCCTGCCCGTGTATTTGATGTGACGGTTGTTACAACAAACGATTATAAGGGATATCTTGCACAGAAAAATTCACTCTCCGAGGTTGAAGACACAATTTCTCTGGGCATAACCTACACCATCACCATGAGCAGGGAAAGTTATAAGACCGGCGTGTGGAACTACCATTATCATAGTGTTCTTAATGTTGATTCCTATCCGATCACTTTGGTTTATGACACAAATAACAACACTGAAGTCAAACAAAAACTCAACGAATATAATGCCTATCTTGACAGTGTTGACATGAGCATTTCCTATGAGGATATGCTCGACATGGTGCTTGACGGCACAATGGAAAGCTTTTATAACGCTTTCAAAGAAAAATATGACCAAATTGTTGACTATGTCGGCGGCGAATCGGTTTATGACAAACTGTTCGACCGTGCTTCACAGGTTCGTGACTTCATGGCAAGCTGCGTAAGCGCAATGGACGTTCAGACCTATCTTGCCATTGCCGAGCAGTGGAAAGCCTTTGTTGAAGATAACCCGGATTACGGCATTTATGATTACGGCGCATACGATTATGATGCAATGAATGAGGCTTATAACGAATTCGTTCAGATTTATAATAATCTTGCAGACGGCGGTTCGGAGCTTCTTGCTTATCTTGAAAAGCACGGTGAAATCAGCCTTGATTATTATAATAACTTTACCGATAACATCAAGGTTTATGCCCTTGACAGTCTGGAAGACGAGGCAACCGCTCTTTATGACAGCGTAAAAGATACCTATAAGGATCTTTCAACCGAAGAACAGCAGGCTGTTTATTCCCGCCTTGTCGGATATATTGATTCAATCAAAACTTACAGCGATCAGGTAATTGACACAATTTATCCCGACGGATATGATTATCTTGTTTCACTCAAGGAAGAACTCTTCTGCGAAACGAACGAATATGTCATTTATTTTACTGAAAAGACAACCGCTTCCTATGTTGATGTTTCAACTGAGGACATTGAAGCAATCATTGCCGAGCTTCCCGAAAAGCTCAGCGGTCTTAACAGCTTTGCCGATGAACTGAAAGCTTCTGTCGGTGAAGAAAGAGCAAACGAACTTGTCGGTGCTCTTTGCGAAAAAGCTGACGGGCTTGAAACTGAACTTTACAAGCTCCTTGCACAGCGCTTTGAAGCAGAAGTTGCTTATGCCGACAGCATTTATAAGGCTCTTGGCTCTCCGACCGAACTGAATATTGACAGCTTCATCAAGCTCAAAACCGCTTTTGTCGGTCTGGAAGACGAAATTCTGACTTATCTTGAAGAAAATGGTGTTTCCGATTATATCAATGAAGAAACCATGGCTGTTTATAACGCCCTGAAAGCTTCCGTTTATGATGAATATATTGCTTTTGCTTCCACTTTCGGTTTTTCAAAATATGAAAAGAGCGAAATTGAATATGCTTCGCGCGAAGTTTATCCGAACGATCAGGTAAAGACAGAAGCTTATGACGTAACGGCTGAAAACCTTGAAAACACTGTTGAAAAGCTTGACAGCTTCCTCACAAGCGAAACTTTCACTGAGCTTATCGGCGGCAAAGATATTAAAACTGCTTTGAGTGAAGCGGTTGAAAATGCGGTTTATTCCGATTCACTTATTAACACGGTTGTTCAGCTTCTCTATCCGCTTGTTCTCGGTGAATTTGAAAAAGTCTGGGAAACACTTCCTCTGACGGTTCAGTATTCCGGAATGGACGTTAAAGTAAACTACAAAAAGACACTTCAGAACATTCTTGATGAAGGAAATTTAAGAATTTATCCGACATCTTTGGCTGAAATTCTTCCCGATGAGTATGCAGATGCAAAACAAATGCTTCTTGATGCCAGAACATGGGAAAGCACATCGGTTTATGACAGAGACACAGGGCTGCTTAAACTTACCTGGGGTGTTGATGAGGCAGAAAACAAAGAAGAAGCCTTCTATGACGCTTTCTCTGCTGCGATGAGCGGACTGAAACCACTGATTATGGCTCTTTTGTGCGATCAGCAGTGGCTTCCCGCAAAATCTGAAGATATTGCAACCGGTTCTGTTTCAATAATTATTACAATCACACTCAATGTTGCACTTCAGCTTTCCGCTTCGGCAAACAACGGTTATGCCAATGCGCTTGCTCCGGTGTATGAAGCTCTCGGCTGTGAAAACATTCCGACTGCTGACGAGGTCAGAAACTATACAGAACTTGAACAGGTTGCAAGAGCAATTTTTGAACCGATTTTCTCACTGATTGATAAGATCGGAGAAAATCCGGTTGACACAATTATCAGTATTCTTCCGAATGTTCTTTATGCACTTTCGTTCGATATGATCACGCCGATTCTCAGCATGCTGAAAACAACAATTGCTTATGAAGCATCGGCAAACCTTGTCGGTACCGTAATGTCTGACGGTGTTGACATTGATGTCGGCGAAATGCTTGACCTGAAGAGTCTCGGTCTTGACCTTTCAAAGGGTCTTGAAGGCATACTTGAGCTTATCGGAATTGAAATTCCCGAAATTGACGTTGCAACCCTTGCAACAGCCGGTACGCTTTCATCAAGAGATACCGCTAGACTGGATTATATCTATGACAACAGCTCACTTGCAAGCGGCAAGGCTTACACAATTGAAGCAGACAAAGCCGACATTGCCTATTATCTTCTTACTTATGTTGTTGATTTGATTTCAGACAAAGACGCACTGAATGCGCTGCTTTCAAAATTCCTTGACGAAGATCAGATTGCTTCTGTAACGTCCATTCTTGATGCACTTTCTCTTAAATCTACGGGAGATGTTGTCGCTGCGGCAATCGAACTTCTCAACACAGAAAAATATCCGCAGTCAACATTTGTTTATCCCGAATATGTTGAAAGCGAAAAAGAAGAGCCCGTTGATACTTCGCAGATGACCGAAGAAGAACTCAAAGAATATGAAGCACAGGGCAAAGCGGTTATTTATTCCGATTACTGGACAAAAGAAAAGGCACAGTATGTTGCTGATAACCTTATTCCGTTTGTTGAAAAGCTTGCCGGAATTTTAGGCTATGACATCAGCAATGAGATTGAAAACCTGCTTTCAAATCTTTACACAAAAGAAAATCTTGATAAGCTGGTTGAGCTTGTTCAGAACTTGCTCGGCTCTCTTACGGAAAACGAAGATATTGCTTCTGTGATTGATGTTGTTTCTCCGCTTCTGAACATTGATATTAAATCCATTCTTTCCGCTCTGATGTCCTACAGCGCACCGTCCATCAAAGACGGCGACAGAGACGCCTTTACCAATGCTCTTGTTGATTTCATAACACCTGCCGTTCCGGTTCTGAAGCTTTTGCTTGTTGACAGCGCACAGGGAAGCAGTCTTGTGATTGCCGATCTGGTTGAAGCGTACGGCTATAACGGTTATGATAACGCAGTAATCCCCGTTCTTGAAGCACTCGGCTGCAACAGCGCGGATATAACACCTTATGATACGTTTGTTACACTCAGCGATAGAGAAATGGTTGAAGCAGTTCTTTCCCCGGTTCTCAATCTTGTAGACAGCGTTTCGGACGACCCGATCAATAAGATTGTTGATCTTCTGCCGAATATCCTTTATTTCATCAGCTACGGCGGACTTGAACAGGCAATTGATAACCTGCTTGAACCGGTTTATGTTGTTCTTGATGTAATCCGTCCGATCGCCGATGTTAACCTGACAGTAAATCTTGGCATTGAAGAGCTGCTTGCCGATCTTCTTGCACAGGCATGCGACGGCGCCGGAATCAAGATTCCGGGATACAGTGAGCTTTCATCGGCTGTTATGGCATTGGGAACAATGCAGCAGTATACTTCTGCAAACGGCAGTCAGGCAGTGAAGCTTGTTGTTGAAGATTCGCTCACAGCGGAATTTGTAACAGTGATTTTGCGCATGGTAGTAAAAACCGTCTGCTTCTCCGATAATGTTGAAACCATTGTTGAACAAATCAGAAACAGCGGCAAAGTGAGCGAAGAAGATATTCAGGACATTGAAAAAGTGCTCAATTCTCTCAGAGACATCAGCACCGATCAGGTTCTTTTCGTATTGTTCTATGCATTCTTCGGAGTCAACACAGGCGTAACCGCGTTTGACAATGTTACGAATCTTGTTTCGGATAAGATCAAAAAAGCTTTCGATAACATCAACGGCATGGATGAAAAATCCTTTAAGGAATTCGTTGACAGCACAGCCGATCTTCTTCTGAAGCTTACCGAAGCATTGGGCGGCAATGATCCCGAATCTCCGAACGCAGTTGCTTCGTTCTTTGCAAAAATCATTGCACTGTTCCAGAAAATCTGGGATTGGTTTGCAAAGGTATTTATGAAAGTTTCAATTTAAAAGCATGTATCTTGTATAGAATCATGAATAACTGAATAGAGCCGCCGGTTTTTTGCCGGCGGTTGTTTTTTTGTTCTTCGGCGAAACATAGTTGCCGACTTCTTATCATAAATATATTTATGATGATAAACAAAAATCATAAGGTGAAAATATGGTTATTCATTTGAAAAAGCGCAAAATTATCATAGGAATTATATCGCTTGTCGGTGCGGTGCTTTGCTTGCTGTTTGCCTATACTTTCGTTTATGCCGAAAACACGCAAACGCAAAAAAGCTATATCAAATGGTTTGAACTTAACGCCTCATACAAGGCACTGGAAGACACCATGCAGCTTGATATTGAAACATATGACAAGCTTTATCACATAAGCTGGATTGATTCGCTGTCCTATCTTGCCTGCAAAAACGGAAACAGTTTTTCTTCCTATAAAACAAGCCAGCTTGAAAAAATGAAAGAGGAACTCGGGGACTGCTATACAATTGATGATCTGATGAAAGACAACAAATATTATGCGTTTTATAAAGAAGCTTTTACTGCGGCATTGGGCGGAATTCTCGGCGAATACGAAAAGCAGGCGCCGGACGGAAACGGCGGCATAACGATTAAAAAAGGTTACGGCATGATAGCCTACAGCCCGATTGCCGAGGGCTTTTCTTACAGTCATTATGACGATTTTGGGAACAGCAGATCCTACGGATACAGGCGCACGCATCTGGGCAATGATCTTTTAGGCTATGTCGGAACACCGATTGTTGCCGTTGAGGGCGGAACGGTTGAATGTTACGGCTGGAACAGATACGGCGGCTGGCGGCTCGGAATCCGTTCGTTTGATGGGAAGCGATCTTATTATTACGCGCATCTGAGAAAAGATCACCCTTATGCGGCCGGCATTAAAGAGGGCACTACCGTCAAAGCAGGTCAGGTCATCGGTTATATGGGTATGACCGGTTATTCCGACAAAGAAAATGTTAACGGAATGACGGTTCCGCATCTTCATTTCGGAATGCAGCTGATTTTTGACGAAAGCCAGAAAGAGGGAACAAACCAGATCTGGCTTGATATGTATAATCTTGTCAAGCTCCTTTCCAAAAACAGGGCAACCGTTGTGAAAGATGAAAGCACAAAGGAATACACAAGAAAATATGATTTGATTTCATGGGAGCAGTCGCCGTAAAAGGCGGCTTGCTTTTTTTAGTTTCATATTATTGATTTTGCTGCCGCCAGGATATATAATACAAAAAAGAGAACATGAAAGCGGAGAAAACAGATGATAAAACAGCAGACAGAGGATATTCAGTCCATGCTCAGCCTTGCAATGGATATTGGCAAAAGCATGATAATGTGCGGCGCGGAAATCAACCGTGTTGAAGAAACCATCACAAGAATATGCGCCACCTATTCCATGAAGCGCACAGAGGTTTTTTCCATTGTTTCGATGATGAGCGTCACGGCGGTTGACGAACAGGGCAACACCTATACGCAGTCAAGACGCGTTTATTCTTATTCAACAAACCTCGGCCGCCTTGAAAAGCTCAATGCGCTTTCAAGAAAAATCTGCGAAAACAAATGCACAATCAAGCAGGCAAGGGAAGAGCTTGAAGAAATTAACAAGGAAAAAAACAAGTTTCACCCGACCGCTCTTTTCGGCAGCATGATTGCCGCCGGTGCGTTCACGGTGTTTTTCGGCGGTTCGGCGGCGGACGCTTTTGCGGCGATGCTCATTGCCGTGCTGATTTACATGATGAACACATTTATCAAAACCCGTTCCATGAACAAGCTTTTTTATACCGCTTTGTGCTCCGCGCTTTCGGGCACGCTTGCCATTTTGTTCACCAGAATCGGTCTGGGCGATAACGCAAACATGATTATGATCGGTGACATCATGCTGATCATTCCGGGACTGATGCTGATTAACTCCGTTCGGGAAATGCTTTGCGGAGATATTGTTTCGGGACTTCTTCGCATGACCGAATCCATTATCATTGCGATGGCAATCGCCTGCGGCTTTGCCGTACCGATTCTGATTTTCGGAAAGTTAGGCTGGTAAGTAACGGATTTATAAAAATTATGTGTCAACGGAAAGGTACGGTCAGAAAAATGCAGCTTGAACAAGCGTTAACAACTATCATTGCCGGCACGGTCGGAACATTCGGCTTTTCGCTGTTTTTCAGAATGAACAAGAAAAAAATCGTTTGGGCGGTCATCGGCGGAGCGCTCACTTGTCTGGTATATGTGCTTTGCTGTTTGTGGTTTAAAAACGAGTTTTTCCAGAATATGTTCCCGGCGCTTTTTGCAACGGCGTATTCCGAAATTTTTGCAAGACTGACAAAATCACCTGCAACGCCTTATATTGCCTGTTCCATTATACCGCTTGTGCCGGGCGGTATGCTTTATAACACCATGTATTATTTAATAACGAGCAATATGATAAGCTTCAGAAAAGCACTTTATCAGACTTTCAGAATTTCTGCCGGCCTTGCCGTCGGAATCATTCTTGTTTCGGTTGTGATAAGGGAAATCAATTACAGCAAATTCAAAGCTGTTTATGAACAGCATAAAGATTTTTAAAATAAAGGAAGGAAAAAATC
>JBJFHW010000303.1:0-7804 GCA_051893965.1 Acutalibacteraceae bacterium | reverse complement strand
AATCGCATTTCTTACCTGCGCGCAGTCCGAATTTCTTCCGAGAAGCTTTCTTTCTTCGGTTTTTGCCGATTGCACCCCGAGCGAAATCCGGTTCACACCGCACTGCGAAAGCGCATCAAAAAGTGCTTCATCGCACGACGACGGATTACATTCAACCGTAATTTCCGAAGAAGGCGAAATTTCAAAACAGTTTTTTGCGCTTTCAAGAATTTTTGCAATTCTTTTGCCGCCGAAAAAGGACGGTGTGCCGCCGCCGAAATAGACGGTGTCAAAGCCGCCGCTTATTTTTTTGCTCCAGCTTTCCATGCAGGTGCACACAGCGGTCAGATATTCGTCCGCCTGCTCTTGCGACGGACAAAAAGAATAAAAATCACAGTAGCCGCATTTGGATTTGCAAAACGGAATATGGATATATAAGCCTTTCATATTAATCGTCATCAAGCTTGAGCACAGCCATAAACGCTTCTTGCGGAACCTCAACCGTGCCGAACTTGCGCATACGCTTTTTGCCCTCTTTCTGCTTTTCAAGAAGTTTTTTCTTTCTTGTAATGTCGCCGCCGTAGCATTTTGCAAGAACGTCTTTTCTCATCGCTTTAACGGTCTCTCTTGCGATAACCTTGCTTCCGACTGCAATCTGAATCGGAATTTCAAACATCTGTCTGGGTATGTTGTCTTTGAGCTTTTCGGCAATTTTTCTTGATCTTGCCATCGCCTTATCCGAATGAATAATAAAACTCAGCGCGTCAATAACATCGCCGTTGAGAAGCACATCAAGTTTCACAAGATTGGAGCGGCGGTAATCTTTGATTTCATAATCAAACGAAGCATAACCGCGCGTGCGGGATTTGAGCACATCAAAGAAATCATAAATAATTTCGTTCAGCGGCAGTTCATAGTGAATATCAACCCTGTCTTTTGAAATATAAGTCATATCCTTAAATACACCGCGCCTGTCCTGACACAGATCCATGATTGCACCAACATAATCGGGCGGAGAATAAATATGCGCGTTGGTGATAGGCTCTTCGGAAAAATCAATTTCGCCCGGGTCGGGATAATGCGTCGGGTTATCAACCTCAACCACACTTCCGTCACGCAGATGAATTTTATAAACAACGCTCGGAACGGTTGTCACAAGGTCAAGGTTATATTCTCTTTCGAGTCTTTCCTGAATAATTTCAAGATGCAACAGTCCCAAAAAGCCGCAGCGAAAGCCAAAGCCGAGCGCGCCTGAGGTTTCCGGCTCATAAGAGAGCGAAGCGTCGTTGAGCTGAAGCTTTTCCAGCGCATCACGAAGCGCTTCATAGTCTGCGCCATCGGCAGGATACACACCGCAGAACACCATGGGATTGACCTTGCGGTAGCCCGGAAGGGGTTCTTCGGCAGGCCGCTGTGCTTTTGTTACCGTATCGCCGACCTTGGCGTCACGAACGGTTTTGATCGAAGCGGTAATATAGCCGACCTCGCCGGCAGTAAGCTCCTTGCACGGTTCAAGTCCCGTGGCTCTCATATAGCCGACTTCAACAACATTAAATTCTGCACCCGTTGCCATCATGCGCATGGTTTCGCCCGCTTTGAGCGTACCCTCCATGATGCGGACATAGACAATGACGCCCTTGTAGTTATCATAAATCGAATCGAAAATCAGCGCACGCAAAGGCGCATCGTCATTTGCTTTCGGAGCCGGGATATATTCAACGATTTTTTCAAGCACCTGTTCAACATTTTCACCTGTTTTTGCCGAAACTCTCGGCGCATCGGAGCAGTCAAGACCAATGACGTCCTCCACCTCGGCGGCAACGCGTTCCGGGTCTGCGGCAGGCAGGTCAATTTTGTTGATTACGGGCACAAGCTCCAGATCATGGTCAAGCGCAAGATAAGTATTCGCAAGCGTCTGCGCTTCAATTCCCTGGGAAGCGTCAATAATCAGCACCGCTCCCTCGCAGGCGGCAAGCGAACGCGAAACCTCATAGTTAAAGTCCACATGACCCGGCGTGTCAATCAGATTCAGTTCATATTCCTTGCCGTCTTTCGCCTTATAGTTCAGCTTTACGGCATGTGCTTTAATGGTTATTCCTCTTTCCCTTTCAAGGTCCATATCATCAAGAAGCTGTTCGGTCATGTCTCTTTTTGCAACAGAATCCGTCAGTTCAAGAAGTCTGTCGGCAAGGGTGGATTTGCCGTGGTCAATATGGGCGATGATTGAAAAATTTCTTATATTCTCTTTTGGTACAGCCAAAAAAATCACCTCATTTTAAATATCAAAATATTTTAACATACATATATAAATTTATCAAGTACGAAGGAAATTCTAATTTAGAGTTAAATTAAGTTTCGTAATTACATATAAATGAATTGCAAAACCATTGCCTTTTTTCAAGTTGAAATTATGCCGAAAATACGCTATAATCATTGATAACTGTCAAAGATTCAAAGAAAGGAACGATACGGCAAAGCCCTTTTGGGGTCAATTTCGTATCGCAAGGCGATTAAAATGTCTGAGCTGAACATTGTGCTGGTTGAACCGCAAATTCCGCAAAACACCGGCAACATTGCCCGCACCTGCGCCGCAACAGGGGCAAAACTGCATCTTGTGGAACCGATGGGCTTTAAAATTGACGACAAAAAGCTCAAAAGAGCCGGTCTTGATTACTGGCATTTGCTTGATATTACCTATTACGAAAGCCTCGAACGCTTTTTTGAACAAAATAAAGGCGGAAACTTCTTCTATTTCACAACAAAGGGCAGGCATATTCACTCCGATGTGAAATATCCCGACAACGCGTTTCTTGTTTTCGGAAGAGAGGATGCAGGACTTCCCGAAAAGCTGCTCAAAGAAAACGAAAAAAACTGTGTCAGACTGCCGATGAGAGAGGAAGCGCGAAGCTTAAACCTTTCCAACACGGTTGCCGTCGGCGTTTATGAAGTGCTCAGGCAGTGGGGCTATCCGAAGCTCAAATGGAAAGGTCAGCTGACAAAATATAACTGGGACGAGTGAATCAGTGCGGAGTTTGGAGAGTGGAGTGTGGAGTTAATTCTCTTTTATATACAAAGATCATGGCTTTTTCATTCCGTTTGTCTTGAAACAAAAATCAATTTGTGTTAGAATAACATAGCTTTATGAATCGTTTTGCCACTTTTTATAAAGCATTCTGTTTTTTAATACTCGTCAGTCAGGTGGTGATAACGCTTGAAAAGAGAAAAATCCGTTCTTAAAGTCTGCGCTTTCGGCGCGGGCGTTAACCTTATTCTTTTTCTCACAAAGCTTTATGTAAGCCTGACTTCAAACAGCATCAGCATTTTTTCCGATTCAATCAACAACCTTGCAGACAGCCTTTCGTGTGTTCTGAGCGCCGTTTGCATGGCAGTGGCTTTGAAGCTTGCCGAAAAAGGTACGGCTTATCTTGTTTCCAAAATTGAACAGGTGCTGTCGTTTATTCTTGCCATTGTTGTTTTTGCGGTAGGCTGCGGTTTTGCTTATTCTTCCATTGAACGCTTTATGTATCCGACGCCGGTTTGGTTTGCCGTCCGATATTTTATCGTTGTTGCCGTGACGGCCGCTGTGAAGCTTCTGATGTTTTTTTATTACCGCAAAAAGTCAAAGCAGACCGATTCGCCTGTTATCCGGGTTATGGCAGCAGACAGCCTGATGGACGCAGGCATAACGGTTGTGACTTTAATCACATTCACCATGACAAACTTTACGAAATATACCGTTGACGCGGCGGCAGGCCTTTTCATCAGTATTTTTATCATTATTCAGGCAATCCGGCTGATTAAAGGAAGCCTATACGGTGTACTGAACTTTGTTCCCGAAGAAAAACGGCTGGCTGTTGAAAGTGCCGCCGAAGAAATCAGCGGCCGCAAAGCGTTGCAGATTTTTTACAGCGTAGACTCGGAAAAAGAAATTTCGGCATATATCACGCTCGACGGCGAAAGCGAAATCAGCCGGGAACTTGCCGATGAAATTTCAAAAGCCTGCCTTGAAAAAGCAGGAATAAAAGCCCACATTGTTTTTTAAGGAAGCTCTGATTCAATCTGATGTACAGATTACGCCGTCAGATTTTTCGCCGGATTGCGCAAAGGCCGCGCAGGAATCCTGCCGGATTTCAAGCGGTTTTTGTGCGTTCCGGCGGAAAATATGCAAGTAAGCTGTGATTTATTCAGAGGTTCCTTAAGTCTGAACTTATTTTCATCATTCAGACTATATAATAAGTTAAAGTGAAAAGAAGCGGTGGTTTTGCACCGTCTTTGGAAAGGAATGGTCATCATCATGAGTAAAAACAAAACCGAAGAATCACAGCAGGTAAACGTTGCAAAGCCGAAGAAGAAAAAAGGCAAAATTGTTCTGAAAGTTCTTTGCATTATTCTTGCCGTTATTGTTGCTTTTGTCGGCGTTACAACCGTAATTACCGTTATCGGTGACAAAGCCACCACAAAAAAGGCGCAGTCCTTTGAAACCGTCACAAAAGACGATGTTCTGGTTCCCGAAAAGGACGAAGACGGAAACTGGACTTTCACAACAGACAGAGAATTCAAAATTCTTCAGCTGACCGATGTGCACATCGGCGGCGGTTGGATGAGTCTGAAAAAAGACAGCATGGCAATCAATGCCGTTGCCGCCATGATTACGGCTGAAAAGCCCGATCTTGTCATCGTCACCGGCGACGTTTCCTATCCGGTGCCGTTCCAGGCAGGAACGTTCAACAACAAATCCTCTGCAAAGATTTTTGCCACTCTGATGGAACAGCTGGGCGTATATTGGACCATGACCATGGGCAACCATGACACCGAAGCGTACAGCTATTATTCAAGAGAAGAAATCGGCGATCTTTATGAAAACGGCGGCTATCAGTATTGCCTTTTCCAGGCAGGCCCCGAAGAGATTGACGGTGCAGGCAATCAGGTAATCAACATCAAAAATTCCGATGGAATCATCACACAATCGCTTTTCACCTTTGACAGCCATTCTTATACCGACGGCGACTATTTCGGAATCGCATGGAAATATGACAACATTCATGAAAATCAGGTTCAGTGGTACAGCGACACCCTTGATAAGCTCAACGCCGAAAACGACGAGGTTTATAAAAAGCTCGGCAGCGACGAAAAATCCGATATAAAATCGCTTGCCTTTTTCCACATTCCGCTTACCGAACAGAAAGACGCCTGGGATCAGTATGCCGCAAACGGCTATCAGGACACCGAAGATGTCAAGCTTATTTACGGCGTTGCCGGTGAAAGCAAAAAGGTGGTTTACTGCGGAATCGGCGACGATAATCTTTTTGAAACCATGCTTGAAAAGGGAAGCACAAAGGGCGTGTTCTTCGGCCACGACCACGAAAACAATATGTCGTTTGACTATAAGGGAATCCGCCTGACCTACGGCATGAGCGTTGACTATCTCGCCTACCCCGGAATCTATAAGCTCGGCGCACAGCGCGGCTGCACCGTCATTACCGTCACACCGGACGGCGAATTTGACTGCCGGGCAGAAAACTATTATCAGGACAAATATACTTCTCTTTATGAGAAAGAACAAGTAACCATGCAAGAGGTAACCTATGAACAGCAGTGATGCCGAAAAAAGATATAAAACCTATATCAAATCCGCGCAGGGCACAATTGGCATGATTCTGGTGATGAATCTCATCTATATTTTAAAAGCGCTCATTTCAAAAAATCTCAATTTCTGGTTCAGCCTTTATTTAACCGAGTTTATGATCAAGTCCTCAAACTTTGTCGACGGCTATAACGGCAGCGTTCCGAAGATTGTCAGCGTGATTGTGATTGTTTTGTCCATTGCGGTTCTTGCCGTGTTAACGGGTCTTTCACAAAAGAATCCGAAGTTGCTTTATGCCTGCCTTGTTTTTTACGCTCTTGACACAGTGTTCCTACTTGTCGGCAACATCATGAACATTTTCGGTGATTTTTGCGAAAGCAGTTTTATTGACATCATCATTCATGCTTTTGTTGTTGCTTTCATCATCAACGGAATTTACGGCGTACAAAAGCTGGAAAAGCTCAAAAGCAAAGAGTAATTGAATTACAAAAACCGGCTTTCTTTTGTTTTTGTGAAAGCCGGTTTTGCTATGCGCCCGAACGGGTGCTTTTTTATTTTTTCGTTAATGAATAAAGCATAAAAATGCAAACCAAAATTTTCAATGAATTTTTTTGCCTTTTTTCGAAACCATAATTGTGCAGACACAAGATTGTTTTCTTCGCTGTGTGCCTAAAAATTTTAACAGAGGTGACCTATTGTGAAAATGAAAGGAATCGTTACCGGGCTCGGCGTCGGCATGGCTGTCGGCTCAGCGGTTTCCATGGCAGCAACCATGATGTCTAATTCATCCGTAAAAAGACAGTATAAGAAAAAAGCGGCAAAAGCGCTTAAATCAATGGAGCACATGTTCGGCGATGTGCAGTATATGTTCAAATAATCCACAGGGCGAATTTTCGCCCTTTTACATTAAATTAAGAAAGGAAGCGGCTCAGGACGTATCAGACAGCCTTTGCCGCAAATCAAGCAATATGAAAAAAAAAATTTCTCTCTTGTGTGCTTTTTCCGTTTTGCTCTGCCTTTGCTCATGCGGCAAAAAAAACTACGATGATCAGGAGCTTCCGACGGACACAACCTTTGAAACCGGCACTTCTTTTTTTGAAGACGAAACAACCAACCAGAACGAACCGTCACAGTCAAGCCCTGCCGAAAAAGAAACCGCCATTGAAGTTTCGGAAACTCAGCCGAATGAAAATTATTCTTTGAGCACGGAAATGATTCTCAAAGGGCAGACCGATGAAAGCTCACAAAGCGGACTTTCTCCCCTTGAAGCTGTGACCTATACCGTCACCGACCCCGACAACACCCGTGCGCTTTCAACCAAAAAAATCTGCCATTCACACGGTCCTGCAAGCGGCGGAAAACCGCACTATACCGTTGAAGCGTTTCAGGACACATTTGACAAATACGGCGCTCTGACGCTTGACCGAACAAGCGGCGAAAACGAAAAAGTGCTGTATCTGACGTTTGACTGCGGCTGGGAGCATGATAACCTGACGGCAAGCGTTCTTGACACGCTCAAAGAAAAGGACGTTCCTGCCGCCTTTTTCTGCACGCTTGACCACATTCAGAAGCAGCCCGAACTGATTTCAAGAATGATCAAAGAGGGACACATTGTCGGCAACCACAGCGCAACGCACCCCTCCTTTGCCGAAATCAGCCGGACGCAAATGGCGCAGGAGATTGAAAAAACCGAAAACTATCTTCGGGAAAACTTCGGCTACTGCGCAAAGTTTTTCCGCTTCCCTGCCGGCGAATATAACGAAAGCGCGCTTGACCTGGTTGCCTCTCTTGGGTATATGAGCGTTTTCTGGTCGGTTGCCTATAACGACTGGAATGTCAACGAAATCAAAGGCAAGGATTATGCCGTAAAAACCGTTCTTGACCGTCTGCACAACGGCGCCGTCATTTTGCTTCACAGCGTTTCAAAGGACAACGCGCAGGCTTTGGGTGAAATTATCGACAAAGCAAGAGAGCAAGGCTACGAATTCAAAGCGCTGACAGAATACAAAGCCGCATAAGTCGATCGTTCAATATAAAAAGCATCCGCGAACAAAACGGATGCTTTTTCATATAATTGCTTATTTCATTACTTATTCGCCTGCAACAGCAGCAGTTGCGGTTGCGGTTTCATAATATTCGCTTTCAAAATCCTGAATGTCTTGGAAAATGCCCAGCGCTTTGAGAATGATTCTTTCAAAGGTCTGAAGCGCGGCCTGAATGACATGGATTGCATGAGGCGCA
>JBJFHW010000302.1:0-7852 GCA_051893965.1 Acutalibacteraceae bacterium | reverse complement strand
TCTTTCAAATGGACCTCCTCTGACAGCAAAGTCGTCAGCATTAGTTCAAGCGGCAAAATGGTGGCAAAGGCAGCAGGCACAGCCACAATTACCGTGAAAACAGCAGACGGCAGAAGCGCAAGCGAAAAGATAACCGTCAGAGCAGGAGAAAAATGGAAAACAGGTAAATTTGACGGCGGTTACATCGCCAAAGGATATACCACTGTTAAGCTGAACAGGAATGCAGGAAATGCATATATTTACATTTATACTTATGATTCTTTGGGATACAAATCAAGCGGACAGATTCATGTGACGCTCAGAGACTGTAGCGGCAACTGGATTTGTGAATTCGATGCAAAGTCGGGAGATAAGCTTAAATTGGGCGATAACTACGGCGAGTACAGAGTTTATATAGCTGAGAAGAGGTATCCCGACACAGTTATCGGCAATGCAGACAGCTTTGTCAATTCAGGAAAATGTGTGTCATGGGCAATAAACTGTAAGACAAATTGCTATATTTAATAGCTTCTGTTGATAAATCGGGGACTACCCACCAAGTTGAATAAATAAAAGCAGGAATAGCCGGATGGCCGAAATGGTTACCGGCTATTTTTGTTTTGCGTCTGCGTGAATGCGGCAGATACTTTTTAAAAGATTATATGGAAACCAAGGCTGAATACCAAAAGCACACAGTTGTTATATGAAAACGGCATAAAATTGATTTTTGCAGGCGATGATGAAAATCTGTGTACTTAAAGCTGATGTCAAAAAAATTTTTGCTCGGCACGGTGTGAAAAAAACGCCTTTCGAAGCCTACTCTTTTTGCTGCTTTGTTTTTATATATCAAAATTTTTTAAAAATTCGTTTTAAATGTACTTTTTGTTGTCCTTTTGTTGTCCTTTTTAAAGTACTATACTATTGTATAATAATAAATAAAAAAAGCTCAAATCATTTTTACTTTATTAAAATTGATTCATAAGAATTAAACAGCATAATATCAATTTGTTCGTCACATTAAACAGGAAAATTTATCAGAAAGTTTTGTTATTTGGTAAAACATTAGAATTTAATAAAAAAATCAATTTGTTCCTGAGAGGAACTATTCTTTTCATGTGTTGGTTTTATAATGAATAATAAAATGAAAAATGTCGAATTATCGGCTTTTTTACGTAAATTGACGCAATTTTAAAAAATTCGCCTATTATATTATCTTAAATTACGGACGTTGGAGGCTTAGAGATTATGAAAATGAAAAAGATTGTGTCTTTGTTTCTTGTTGCCTTAATGGCGTTTTCCGTCATTCCGACGGGTGTGTTTACTTTGTCTGTCAGTGCGGTTCAAAGTGATGCATATGCAACGATTATAACCGGTTCGGACTATCAGGACAGCAGTGTCCGTCAGGCAAATGTGACTGCGTTGCTTTCACAGATTAAGGCGGGTGGATATACGAATACGCCTGACGGTGTTTTCTTCGGCGGTGACTATTCCAACTCGTCGATGAACACAGACGCAACCGAGGGAACGACCGAACTTATGGGTTTGATTACCGATGCTTATCCTGACTTTAATCCTGATAATGCCGTATTCATTCAAGGTAACCATGATGCGCAGACCGGATATGTTGTTGCTCCCTATGAGCATGAATTCCCGGATTATATTACTTATGCACTCAATGAAGATGTTTTTGCAAGTTATCAGAGTCAGGGCACCGTTGAGGCTCTTGCAAAAAAACTTCAGACGTATCTTTCCGAATTGATTGCGGCCGGCGATACAAGACCTGTTTTTGTTTTGTCACACGTGCCTCTTCATGCTTCCGACCGTAAGGACAACACCTATGCCAAGCTTATTGTTGATGTGCTGAATGAGGCGGCAGAAAGTCTTGATATTGTTTTTATGTTCGGTCACAACCATTCGAGTGATTATGACGATTATATCGGCGGTGCGGTTAACTATATTGCGAAAGGTGAGGACTTAAGAGTCTTTAATTTAGGATCGGATACCGAATACACAGAAAGTCCGATTAACTTCACTTATATGAACTACGGTTATGTCGGCTATTCAGGAAATGCTGACAGTAACACTTCAACAAGCACCTTGACAATGGGTGTTTTTGAGCTTTGCCCAACGACGATTGAAATTTCGAGGTACTCGAAAACCGGTCTTTATACAACAGAGACAATCAACCTCATCAATCCTAAGGTTACCACGCCTTATGTCAGCATCAGCGGCAACACGACCGTTACGCAAGGTGACGGTGACACCGTAACCGCAAAGATACAGAATTTCACAAATCCGACCTACACTTGGACATCAAGCAACACCGATGCCGTTAAAATTTCCGGAACCGGCAAGAGCGCGCAGCTGATTTATACCGCCCCCGGTACTTCCACAATTACACTGACCGTTACCGATGAGGACGGAACAACCGTTTCCGACAGCTACGAGGTGACGGTTACCGGAAAGACATATGAATATGTGTATCACGAGGGTGAGACGTACTATACTTATGACCTTGTTGACGGTCCGACGGACGGCGGAGAATATGTGATTGCTTCTTCAAATACTGCTGGAGATACAACTGCAATGAGCAATACGATCAGCGGCAAAGTGGTTACAGCTGTTTCCGTGACGGTTGAAAGCGGTACAGATGAAATTCCTGCGGCACATATCACAAATCCCGACAGCACTGCCATCTGGAAAGCGACCACCAACACAAACGGCGGATATACACTTTCCAATACATCACTTTCAAACAATGCAAATCTTCGTGCAAAGGATAATAAAACAGCCGAACTGAAAAATAACACGGATAAAACCGTAGCATGGACATATACTTCAAATCAACTTTATAATAGTGATAAAGGTGCATATATATCCTATAACGGTACAGCCTATGCTGTTTCAACAAGCGGCACAAATGTCTACTTCTACGAAAAAACCGAACATCAGACAGAAGCATGGACTGAAACCGTTGAACATGAACTGACTTATTCCCCGGCTTCCACTCTTACCATGGGCGGTATTGACACCGACGGAAAAACCCATAAATATTATGAAATTACATTGGGTGATACCCTTACGCTCGTCGGCTCGTTTTCGGGCTTCGGCGAAAATGCCGGCAATGTAACGGTCACATGGTCAAGCTCAAATGATTCCGTGGTGTCTGTTGACAACGGTGTTGTCACTTTTAACGGCGACGGCGCGGCAACAATCAGCTACACGGTTTCGGACGGCGAAACCACGCTTACAAAAAGTGTTGACTTTGTTTTAAGCAGAGCGCAGAAACCGACTTTCACCTTTAAGCTTACAGATACGCTTGAAGACGGAAAAACGTATATTATCGCTTCTTCCAACACCGCAGGCAGCACGAATGTTATGACAGACAGCGTTCTTTACCTTGACGGAAACTGGATGCCGAACAGACTGAATTATATAAGCCAGACAATCGAAGAAATTGACGGCGAAATGACCATGATCGTTGAAGATGAAACGGCTTTCTGGACCGCAAGCGATGACGGAACCGGTCAGATTATGCTTGTCAGTGAAGACAGCGGAAAAATTCTCCGTGCCGCTTCAACCGGAATCACTTTGCTTGATTCCGCTTCGGATGACGGAATTTATTGGACAGTTAGCGGAAACTCAATCAGTAATGACCGTGGCTACGGCCCGCAGGTCAGCGGCGAGGGCGGTTTCCGTGCGGAATTCTCCGGCACAAACTATCTTTATGAGCTTGTTCAGACGGATCCCTATACGATGCTTAAAGCGGACGGAATATCGGTTGACGGAAAGACACAGACGCTTTACAGTGTTACCGATACTTCAACGGCTACTCTTGTCGGTTCTTATTTCAATTTCGGCGCCGGTATCACACAGCAGTGGATTTCAAGCGATGAAACCATTGCAACAGTCTCAAACGGTGTTGTAAGCTTTACCGGCAAAGAGGGAACGGTTGATATTACCTACCGTGTTACCGATGAATCCGGTGCAGAAGTTGTCAAAACAACAACTTTTGTTACATCGCAATCAAAGGAACCCTCCAGAGTTTTCAAACCCGTCACCTCATTTACACCGGGTAAGAATTATATTATTGTCAACAGTTCCTCAGTCGGTGCTTCCTATTATATGAACAATACGCCGGCAAGCAGTGCAACGAGACTCGGAAGAACCTATGCGGTTATTCAGCCTGATGAATCCGACAACAGCGTTTTCATTGAAATTCCTGTTGCGGACGGCGGAGCAGGCATCTGGACGGCGGCAACTTCGGGAACGGACGGCTATGTTACGCTTCAGAACGAGGAGAGCGCACAATATCTTTCTTTGACTTATGTTTCAGGCGGATATGCGACTGTTGCAACTGCGGATGCGGTATCCTCTTCCGATTCCGATCCGTTCGCCTTTGGCGTGAATTCCTCGGGCAAGGTGATTGGTCTTGACGCCAATTCCTCCGGCACGAATGTTGTAATCCGTTACAGCGGCGACGGAAACTTCCGCGGCGGTAATGCCGATGACAGTGAAAGCTCAGGCGTTTATCTGTTTGAAGAAACGGTTCTTGAACAGGCGGTTCATATCCGTTCCATGTATCAGAATATTGACGGAACCGTTGCCGAAAGAAAAGATGTCTGCAAATGGCAGACAGAAACGCTTCTTCCGAGACCTGTCAACTTTGATACGGAAGATATTACTTACACATGGGAAAGCAGTAATCCCGATGTGGCAACGGTTGATGAAAACGGCGTTGTAACATACACCGGTGCAGGCGGAGAAACGGTGATTACCCTTACCGCAACCTCAAACAAGGCTTCGCTGGACGGCACCTATCCCACTGCAACGGCAACAACCACATTAAAGGTTATTGAAAACTCAATAAACGGAATTCCCGAAGGAACATACCGTTACGTGATAACAGACCATTTTGAACCGGGTCAGATTTATGCTTTTTCACACAGCAATGCTGTTGGAAATCATCATATTATGAACTGCTGGCCTTATGATTATTCTTCGACCGAAAAACGTCTTTATGATAACGTTGAAGATTTTTATGACAGTGCTTACGGAGTGTATTTCGATTGTTCCGACAAAAGTATCGGTTGGGAATGTATTGCAACCGATACCGACGGTCAGTACTATTTCAAGAGTATTCAGACGGGACAGTATCTTGTTCTTAACAACTCCGGCGGGGTCAGAAGCGTTACTGTTTCCGATACTCTTACCGAATACAGTGATTCGGCTTACCGTATTTCTTATAATACAACAAAAATGAATCCCTACTCGGCTCAGTCTGTATCAAGCGAAAACTATATGTCACCAAACAGCGACGGTTCAAGCTACCGTCTTTCGACCGATCCGTCTCCCGTATATATCTATAAACAGTCGGACGGCAGTGAGTTTACCGAGGTCAAGGCTCAGATCCGTATCGATGCCTACGGTGGAAACAAAGACATTACAAATGTTTTGCAGAACCGCTATGATGTTTATCCGGGAATGACAGAAAGACTGCTTTCTTATGTTGTCGGTCTTGAAAATATAACCGTCACATGGGAATCCGACAATACCAATGTTGCTTCTGTTGATAACGAAGGTCTTGTGACTTATACGGGGCTTGAGGGCTTCGCTTCCATCACAATGACTGTTACCGGAACGAATGCGGCGGGCGAGACCGTGACAATGAGCGTCAGAACAACCTTGAGCCCGAATCCCGAATCTTACACCTCACCGACAGAGGATTATCCCGAATATCCGCATGAGGGCTCGGTCAGAATCGGAAAAACCGCTTCCGGCACGGCGGGCGGATATAATTTCCAGACCTCCGGTGTGACGGAAGTTGAGCTTGGCGTTACCGGTGTTCCGATGACGCAGCCGGTTGACGTTGTTATCGTTTTTGACCATTCCTCTTCAATGAACAGCGAAAACAGACTGACAAATGCAATTGAAGACACAAAGGAATTCGCACTTCAGCTTGTCAACAAAAACGAGAAGAACCGAATTGCAATCGTTACTTTCGATAAGTATACAGAAGTTTTTCAGTCCTTTACTTCAACATCTCCGAGCTACACCACATCGGGTGATGAAAACAGAATTGTAACCGGTGACGGAACACCGGAAGGCGCGTTTGTCACGATTGACGATGCCGAAAAGATGGTTTCTCAGATTGATTCACTGCAATATAACGATATTGCCGGAACAAACTACGATGACGGTCTTTCAAAATGCTATCAGATTCTCAAGGCATCGCAGAACGATCCGAATGCCAACAAAAAGAAATATGTCATCTTCATGTCTGACGGCGAACCGTATGTTTTCAACCGTGTTCAGCTTACTTATGATGATGTGACAACCGCATGGCTTACGGGTGATGAAACACAGGCAACTCTTGCAACTTATCTGAAAGATCCCTCCAAATATCCTGTTGCCGATTACTTCAATACCGACGGTAACAACTGGTTCGCAGAAGCAATCAAGGCACCTTTGGGATCCGACGTGGATCTGCCTTTGGTTTCCTATTATGACGGTTACAGAACCGGACTCGGAGCAACCGTTTTCTCAATCGGTTATTCGAGTGATGCAAGAGGAAGTCTTACGGAGGGTGTTCTTCAGCGAATCGCTTCTTCCGAAGAAAACTTCTACCGTGCAGAATCCAATCTTCAGGAAGCATATGACCGGATTCTTGAAAGTATTC
Organism: Acutalibacteraceae bacterium; assembly: GCA_051893965.1. Classification (GTDB taxonomy): domain Bacteria; phylum Bacillota; class Clostridia; order Oscillospirales; family Acutalibacteraceae; genus UBA6857. The sequence continues at coordinate 1,194 of JBJFHW010000302.1, read as the reverse complement.
TTTATGCTGCAAATGAAGCCGTTGTAACCGATAAGATGGGTGAAAATTATAATTTGCAGTTTGCGCAAAGCTTCACACTCGGAAACTCCATGGCAACGATCAATCTTGATCCGGCACCTTATATCGAAGTCGGTTCATGGACGCTCAACAGCGACGGCAGCAGAAATGAATATACATCAATTGAAAAAATCACCTTTGAAACCAATTCGTCCGGAGCGCTCACGGCGGCATATTCCGATCAGATTGATTCGGGCACAACCAATATTTATGATGTAAGCTCCAATAAGATTATCGGTAAATATGTCACCTATGATGTTTTGAATGAGGAATTCAAATGGAATATCGGAGACATTGACAGAGATGAAGTAACACTCAAATATTATGCCTATCTTGAGGGCTCTGCCGAGGGTGAACGCGCGGCGGGAACTTATGACACCAACGAATATGCCGTTCTCGATTATCATAACTATCTTGATAATGTTTGTCAGCAGACCTTCCCGGTTCCGTCTCTCGGCTGGAAAGAAGCCGCCGTTAACTATGAGTTTTATCTTGTTAACGAAAACGGTCAGCCGGTTAACAGCGAGGGGGTTGTTGTACCGTTTGAAGAAAGAGTTCTCGTCGGCAACAAACAGACGGAAACGGTTCTTCTCAACTCAAGCGGTGAGCTTTCGGCAATTGAACTGATTGCAAGCGAAAAAATTCCCGAGGGCTATACATTGTTTAACCCCGACGCTCAGTATAGTGTCAGAATTTCAAGCGGCGATAATGCAAGCGAAGCGGAAATTATTGATGAGGGCAAATCGGTTGTTACGACATATTATTATGACGGAACCACCAAGTATAATCAAAGCGGAATTGTGCCCAACGCTTCGGAATATACCAACACAAACGTTGCCTTTGCGGTTTTGTATCAGACCGGCATCATTCCGGATTCGGTTGTTATTGACTATGGTCTTCCGGTTAAAATCAGCGTTCTTGCAAACGATCTGATCAAAACCGGAACGATAAACGCAATCGGAACACAAATTGCAGACAACACCGTGCTTAACAACACCGGCTATACCGAAAGCAAGCTGCTTGACGCCTCGGATAAGCTGACGCTTGAAAACGGTGAAGCTTCGGTTTCCGATAAGCAGATTATTTATCAGCCGACAAACATGACCATGAGCGATGAGGAAGTTTTCTATTATGAAT
>JBJFHW010000301.1:0-1726 GCA_051893965.1 Acutalibacteraceae bacterium | reverse complement strand
TTGACCCCACGAGCTTTTTTGTAAAAAAGCTCGGCAAAAAACTTTACTCCTTTTTACACTTTGTTTCCGCCGCGGCGAAATTGTAAAGTTTATCACTTTCTACTCCGCGTGAGCATGCAAGCGGTGCTTGCTTATTCTCTCATTCCCGGTCTGCCGCAACATTTTTTATATTTCTTTCCGCTGCCGCAGGGACACGGGTCGTTCGGACCGACCTTTTTGCCCTTTTTCACCGGCTGTTTCTTTTCGCTTCCGTCGCCCGAATTGGTTGAAGTCACTTTTGCAACCTGTTTGCGCTTGACCTCTTCATTTTCCCTGATCTGAATTGTGAGAATCATTCTGACGGTTTCTTCACGAATCGCATTGATCATCGCGTCAAACATATCAGCAGTTTCTTCACGGAACGCAAGGATCGGATCTTTCTGTCCGTATGCCATCAGGCCGATGCCCTTTTTCAGTTCGTCAACAGCGTCAATGTGATCCATCCACTGAAGGTCAACACAGCGCAAAAGAACAAAGCGTTCAATTTCACGCATCTTGTCGGCACCGTATTCTCTTTCCTTGCTTTCGTGAAGCTCATGCGCTCTGTCACAAAGCATGTCAAGAATTTCTTCTGCTGACATTTCGTTATCAACAAAATCTTCTTTGGTTGTCAGCCAGCCGAGATATTTTTCTCTCAGTGCGCCGAGCTGCCATTCATCCTGATGAACATGCGCCGGGCAATAAAATGCAACGGCGTCCGCAAGAGAATCGTCAATCATTTTTGCAATGGTCTTCTTCATGTCCTCGCCGTTGAGTACCTGATCGCGCTGACCGTAGATAACTTCACGCTGACGGTTGAGAACATCGTCATATTCCAGAACATGGCGGCGCATGGCAAAGTTGTTGCCCTCAACCTTTTTCTGAGCGGCTTCAACCTGCTTGGTCAGAATTCCGACCTCAATCGGCATGTCATTGTCAACCGGAAGCGATTCCATGATTCTTGCCATTCTGTCGCCGCCGAAAAGTCGGAGCAAATCGTCTTCCATGGAGAGGAAGAAACGGCTTTCACCGGGGTCGCCCTGTCGTCCGGAACGGCCGCGCAGCTGATTGTCAATTCGTCTGGATTCGTGGCGCTCCGTACCGATGATGAAAAGACCGCCGGCTTTTCTGACTTCTTCTGCCTCGCCTGCAATTTCCTTTTTATACTTTGCTTCAAGCTCTTTAAATGTCTCTCTTGCCGCGATAATATCCTCGTTGTCGGTTTCGCCGAAGCCTGTGGCTTCCGAAATCAGCTCTTCGGGGTAATCCAAACGGCGCATTTCACTTTTTGCAAGATATTCCGCATTACCGCCGAGCATGATGTCGGTACCGCGGCCTGCCATGTTGGTTGCAATCGTAACGGCTCCGAGTTTACCAGCCTGCGCGATAATTTCCGCTTCTTTGTCGTGGAACTTTGCGTTGAGAACATTATGCTTGATCTTCTGCTTTTTGAGCATTGCCGAAAGTCGTTCGCTCTTTTCAATCGAAACCGTGCCGACAAGAACGGGCTGACCTTTTTCGTGGCATTTTATGATTTGTTCAATAATTGCATTGAACTTGAACTGTTCTGTTTTATAAATGACATCGTCATTGTCAATTCGGATAACGGGCTTGTTTGTGGGAATTTCAACCGCGTCAAGAGAATAAATTTCCCGAAACTCGTTGACCTCCGTCATTGCGGTACCCGTCATACCGGAAAGCTTTTCAT
>JBJFHW010000300.1:0-8040 GCA_051893965.1 Acutalibacteraceae bacterium | reverse complement strand
TCCCAACGGCAAAGCAAAAAGAAGCGTCAGTGCAAAAATTTTAAGCGTCTGACCAAAGCCCTCAAGCAGGCTCAGAGTAACCGTCCAAAACATAAAAAATCCTGCCTTTTAATTTTTATATCAGAAAGCAAACCGAAAAGTGATTGTGTGACTAAACTGTCGCAAATGAAACGACAGTCAAAAAGCAGGAAGCTTTGAGCCTCCTGCTTCAGGCATTTTTATTATAAATATAGGTTACGCAATGGTAAGGCTATATTTTTCTGCAAGCTTATCAAGAGTTCCGTCTGCTTTATACTGTGCAAGAACTTCATTGAATTTTGCAGTGATGTCGGAATCCTTACGGAAAGAAACGCCGTATTCTTCTGTTGAAAGTTCAAGAGCATAGCCGAGCTCTGCATAGCTTGTTCCTTCGCCTGTCATTGCGTTTGCCATTGTAATGTCAATTACGCAAGCATCAGCGGAGCCGCTCTTGACTTCAAGAAGAGCATCAGACTGTGTCTTAACTGCAGTAACATTTGCAATTTCAAGGTTCTTGACTTCCTGTTCGCCGGCTGAACCTGCTTCAACAGCAAAGGAAAGATCTTTGATGCTGTCTGCGTCTTTGTAGCTGTCAAGCTTATCTTTTGCCATAACAACTACCTGTGCGTTTTTAACATAAGGATCGGAAACACTGGAGTTTGCAAGAGCTTCATCTGTAATAGTCATGCCGTTCCAGATGCAGTCAAGTGATTTTGCTTCAAGTTCTGTGAATTTGTTATCCCAGTCAATTTCAACGAATTCAACTTCAACGCCGATTTCCTTTGCAAAAGCCTGAGCAAATTCTGTGTCAAATCCTGTCCATTCGTCGCTGCCCTCTTCCTTGTAGTTCATGGGCGCATATTCTGTCATGCCGACAACAAGAGTGCCTTTTTCCTGAACATAGGCAAGGTCGCTTGCAGTAGCGTCTGCGGCAGTGGTGTCGCCTTCACCTGCTGTTGTGGTTGTGTCTGAGTTTCCGCCGCAGGCAACGAGTGAGAACATCATAAGTGCGGCAAGAACAAGCGCAATAATTTTTTTGTTCATGTTTTTTAACTCCTTTTTTGCCCGGATATATTCCGGGTGCTTTAATGTGGTAACATAGTAACACATTAAACTTGCTTTGTCAATAGCAAAAATGAGCCTGATGAGAAATAAAAAATCTCACAGGCCCGGCAAGATTAAATTTTGGCCGCCGGCTTCAGCACAGTCCCTCTTTTTCAAGAAAGCGTTTCATTTCCTGCGGCATCGGTGCTTCACAGCTGATTTCTTTTTCCGTCACGGGATGAATCAGGCTCAGCCTTGCGCAGTGCAAAGCCTGATGACCGATTTCGTCCTCCTCTTTTCCATACATTCTGTCGCCCAAAAGCGGTGTGCCCAGATGAGCAAAATGCACCCTTATCTGATGTGTGCGCCCCGTTTCAAGGTTAATTCTTAAAAGGGTATATCGTTCATTTGACGAAACCGCCGTCCAATGCGTGACGGCTCTGTCTCCGCGTTCATCAACACAGCGGCAGGTTTTCATCGGGTCGGGTCTGTAAATCGGCGCGTCAATGGTTCCGTGTCCGCTGTATTTTCCGGTTGCAACGGCAAGATATTCCTTTTTGATTTTTCCGTTCAGCTTGGAAGCGGCGTGGCTGTTGAGTGCACAAACAACAAGACCGCTTGTGCCTTTATCCAGTCTGCCGATTGCACGGAAGCTGCAGCACAACCCTTTTTTTGAAAGATAAAGCGCAACACTGTTTGCGAGAGTATCGCCCTGATGATTATGCGATTCATGAATCGGAAGCAGTGCCGGCTTATTCACAATCAGCAAATCGTCGTCCTCATAAACAACCTCGGGCAGCTGTGTTCCGGGAAGCGACATTTTTTCGTCGCTTCTGATGTTAACCGTCAGCAAATCGCCCTCATGCACGATGTCAACCGTTCGTGTGTGCACGCCGTTGACAAGAAGTCCGTCGTCATAGGTTTTCAGCGTTCGGATAAGCTTTGACGACATTCCCATTTTTCCTTTGATAAAGCTATAAAGCTTTCGTCCGTCATATTCTTTTGGTATTACCGTTTTAATTGTTCTCATATTGATTTCCGTCTGTGTTTTATTTTGCCTTCTGTCATATATGCCATGGATTTTATAAACAAAGTGTGTGAAGTCAAGTTATTTGCTCGGTTGAAACAATGTATTTCTTGCCGGCGCTTCGCCGTCTGTGGGCAGAAAAAGCTTTTCGTTCTGTTCTTTCGCGGAATTACTGCTAAATAATTTATCATTCTGCTACGCGTGAGTCCCGCGGGCGTTGCCCGCAAGGAAACCCCCGGCGAGGGTTTCCTACGGTTAAACAGTCCACCGGACTGTTTAACCTACCTTCCTGCGCTATTTGAAGCATTGGGATTTCGCCGTCTGCGGACGGCGCCAAGGGCTTCGCCCCTTGACCCCACAAGCTTTTTTGAAAAAAAGCTTGGCAAAAAACTTTACTCCTATGAAAGTTTTGCGCTGACTTTCCGTCGCGGCGAAATTGTAAAAGCTTACTGCTTTCTACCACCGCGTCAGCAAGCGGGCGGTGCCCGCCGCTGTTATGAAATATCCTGTTTTTCAAAATTTTTTGACGCTTTGTAAAATGCCGCAGCGGTAAGCACAACATAAAGAATTGCACCGCCCAGAACAAAAATCAGCTTTGAAGCAAGATAGGAACTGTCGGGCGTGTCAAGTTTGTCTCTGACAAACGGCAGGGTATAAGTTGAAATAATATCTGCCACCGTAAGCAAAAGCAGCGGTATGCAGCTTTTGATAAAGGAAATTCCGACTTTGTTGACATTTTTATAATAGGACACAAAGAAAACAAAGTTGAAAACTCCGAAACAAACGAACCCTTCACCGAGCAAAGCGAGATTTGCGTCCATTCCTGCGGCATTGCCCGCCGCGTTTATTTGCTGGCTGAAAAAGATGAACGGAATAGTCAGCACAAGCTGAATCAGTTCGAGAATACAGCAAAAAAACATGCGCGCTTTTACCGTTTCTCTTTTTGAAAGCGTCAGCAGCAGGGTATAGTTGATGTCGTTATTTTCACGTCCCAGAAGGCAGGTGAAAAATATGCCGAGCGTCAGATAAAAAAACATGACGATATAAGGATAGTTGGGAATCAGAACCATCGCCGAAAGCAAAAGCATCAGCGGGGTAATCGGGTGCATGGCAAGAGAAAATTCCTTTTTTAATAGTTTTGCTGTCATGGTTACACTCCTTTCAGATGTCTTTTTCCATGTGAAGCATGATTTCTTCAAGCGATGAATCGAAGGCTTCAATGCCGGACTTTTCGGCGTCGCGCGCTTTAATAAGCGAAGTATAGCCGTTTTTTGTGCGGCGTTTGCCGATTAAAACCGAACTGTGTTCCTTTAAAAATTCTTCATCTGCGCAGCTTACAAGTTTATATTCGTCTTCAAAAGATTTTACCGAAGCATCGGCGGCAATTTCTCCGTTTTTGATGTAAATGATATTATCGGCACATTTTTCAAGATCGGAAATGATGTGTGTTGAAAACAATATCGTTTTTCCCTCATCACTCAGAGCCATGAAAATGTCAAGCAGCTCATCTCTTGAAACCGGATCAAGTCCGCTTGTCGGCTCGTCAAGAATGAGAAGCTTTGCCCCGTGAGAAAGGGCAAGCGCAAGGGCATATTTTGTTTTCATTCCCTGAGAAAGACTGTAGGGCGTTTTGTTTTCGTCAAGCGCAAAAAGTCTCATATATTTTTCATAAGCCGCTTCGTCCCAGCTGTGATAAAAGCTTTTTGTGACGGCGGTTATTTTTTTGAGCTTCTTTTTCATATAGAAGTTCACGCCGCCCGAAACATAGCCGACATTTTCTTTGATAAAGCTTTCATTTGAAAGCAGCGGTTTTGAAAAAAACTCAATTTCGCCGCTGTCGGGGTGAACAAAATTGAAAAGACAGGAAAGGGTGGTTGATTTTCCTGCGCCGTTGCGGCCGACAAATCCGGTGATTTTTCCCTCTTCAAGCGAGAATGAAACATCTTTCAGATCAAACGACGGATATTTTTTGCAAAGGTTTTTTACTTCAAGTATACTCATTTTTCATCACCGAAAATCTTCATAAAGAGATTTGAAAATTCACTTTTGGGCGGAATGGCAATTCCTTTCTTTTGGTCGGCAAGCACCAGAATGGTGTCACCGGGCTTTATGTCAAAAAGGTCTCTTGCTTCTTTCGGAATGACGAACTGCCCCTTTTCGCCGATTTTGACTGTCCAGGCATATTTGCCGGGTGGAAAGGATGAATGGTCTTTTGATTTCATAACGGTTCTCCTCTTTTTAAATAAAAGTATGATTTGTTATACTAATCATACTACACTAACCTATTGTTGTCAAGATTTTTTGACAAATAAAAACAAACCATTGTGTAAAGTAAATTAACTTTACACAATGGTTTATCGAAGTTTTCAACTTGTTTTTCATTTGTAAAAATAGGAAAAGGTGGTGGAAAATGTTCAAAAAGAAAGGGATTTTTATTAGTTTTTAGGCAATTGAGCCGTAATTTTCAACATTTGCCGATTTTGATATGTAAAGAAAATAACTTTACACTATGAATACAGGTAAAAATTACTTTGTAACGATATCGAGAATTTCAAGCGGCTTGTTCACAATGAATTTTGCGCCGCTTTCAACAAGCTCTTTGCGGTCACGAAAGCCCCATGTCACTCCGATACAATCAAGATCGCTGTTTTTGGCGGTGGCAACATCAACTTCGCTGTCGCCCACATAGATTGCTTCATTTGCAGAAATTCCGAGCTTTTTGAAAGCCTTATAAACATTGGCCGGAGACGGTTTGCGCTCACTTTCGTTTTCAACGCCGAAAGCGCAGGTCAGACTGTCTTTGAAAAAGTCTTTGCAAAGGCCGACAACGCCGCTGTGAAGCTTGTTTGAAACCACTGCGGTTTTGATGTTCTTTTTTTTCAGTTCATCAAGAAGCTGCATAATGCCGTCATAAGGCGCTGTGTGATCTGTCATATGTTCAAGATAATAGGTGCGAAACGCTTCAAAGCACGCGTTGAATGTGGCTTCATCAATTGTGTCGGGGGTTGCTCTTTGCATCAGCTTTATAACGCCGTTGCCGATAAAGCGGCGTACCTCTTCTGTTGTTCTTTCGGGAAAGCCGAAGCTTCTCAAAGCAAAATTCACGCTTGCCGCAAGGTCATCAAGTGTGTTGAGAAGCGTTCCGTCCAGATCAAAAATAACTGCTTTCACCATTGTGCTTCACCTTCAGTCTTTAAAAAAACCGATGATTTCCTGCATGATTTTTTCATCATGCTCCGTCATGCGATTCCAGTCAACATCTTTCATAAATTCCTTTTTCTGCTCGGCGGTTTTCAGCTTGCCTTTGATGTTGGCTTTTTCAAAGTCTCCGAAAATTTTGTTCAGATAGGTAACGGCTTCTTCGGTATAATAGGGATGATGATTTTTGTTTTCTGTGATTATGTATCTGATGTTCGGATTGCTGACCTTTTCTTTCAGACAGCCGGCGCCGTTTTTGAACGAGACCATTTTGTCGTCTTTGGAGTGTATGACCAAAACTTTTGCGTTGGTTTTATTCAATGCGTCAATCATGGAGCTTTCCGCATAAAGCGGATTTTTTTCTTTTTCATATTTCATAATCGGACGGATAAACGGATTCGTATTGCCGACAAAATACTGATTGAGAATGTGCTCAACTGAGACAAAAGCGGAAATAATCACCGCTTTTTCAATGTTGTCATAACGGCCGAGCAGATTTCCGACCGCAAAACCGCCCCAGCTGTGACCGATCAGGTAGATATGTTCACAGCCGAAATAATCATTTTCAGCAATATATTTCATGCACGAATCAAGATCGGCAAGCGACTGGGCAAGGCCGCGTATATCTTCTCCCTCAGACTGCGCGCAGCCTGTTATATCAAAGGTTAAAACACGAAATCCGTTTTTGCAGAGTGCTTCAATTTCTTTTGTGTATTGAAGATGACCCTCACCGATGCCGTGGCAGAAAACGATCAGTGTGTTTTTGTCATATCCGTCATAAGAATAAATGGCGCCTTTTAAGAGATTGTTGTTGGAGGAAGAAAAGGAAAAATCTTCTTTTTTCAGTCCCTCAAAATCTTTCTCGGTAAAAAAGTATTTGTATCCCTCATCGTCATATCGGCTGACGAAAATCTTTTTGTAAATTCCTGTTGCAAGACTCATAAAAACACCTCTGAATTCTTTATTTTTATCTTATAATTTTTGACTTGAAAAATCGTTCCTGAAACTCTGTCAGCGCTTTGATTTGTTCGTCTGAATAATTTTTGCCGCTTGGAACAACAACCAATTTATCATCGTTGTCGTCGGTTCGGTGAATGATTGCCGTAACATGGCCGGTAAAGCTTGAAACCGGTTCAAAAACACCGAGAACATACGCGTCCAGTTCTTCACCGTCAGGAGCACGGTGTTTGCCAGATAGCCATAATTGAGCGGATAAATATAGTTGTGCTCCGGGTGACGTGAGCCTAAAGGGCGGTCAATCTGCACCGTTACGGTTTGGTCAAGAAAATCTTTTGGATCTGTATTGTTTTCGTCAGACATGGACAGACTTCAGCTCCCTTGTTCAAAATTTTCATCAGCTATTATAACAAATAACGGTTTCAAAAACAAGAAGTAAATGAGCGCATTTCAAATCCGATTGGAAGATATTGCCGCGCGAGCGGGATTGGTACTGCCCCATGACCGGCTCGGTGCTGCCTCCATGACCGGCTCGGGCAGTAAAGGAAAAGTTTAGCATAAACCCGTACGGGACCGGTGTCGCCCTGCGACCGCAGGGAGAAAATATGCTTGTAACTTCAAAAAAGTGTTGACAGAAAAGCTTGAAAAGTATATTATTTAATCTAGGCAACCTTGGATAAACTTTGTCTTTTATAAAATCATTATAGAGAAAGAAGTGTCTTAAAATGGATATTAAAATCACAAAGACAACAAATCCGAAACAAAAACCGGCAAAAGGACAGCCACTTGGCTTCGGTCACATTTTCACAGACCATATGTTCATTATGAACTACACCGAGGGCAAGGGCTGGCATGACGCAAGAATCGTTCCTTACGGCGACATCAGCATTTCACCGAGCGCCATGGTTTTCCATTACGGTCAGGAAATGTTTGAAGGACTGAAAGCTTATAAGGGCGAAGACGGCAAGGTATATCTTTTCCGTCCCGACATGAACGCAAAAAGAACCAACAACACAAACACAAGACTTTGTATTCCGCATCTTCCGGTTGAAGATTTTGTGGAAGCTGTCAAAGCCATTGTTGATGTTGACAGAGACTGGGTACCGACCGATCCGGGAACCTCTCTTTATATCCGTCCGTTTATTATTGCAACCGATGAATTTCTCGGTGTTGCTCCGTCAAAAACTTATCTGTTTATGATTATCCTTTCACCGTCGGGCGCTTATTATGAAAGCGGTCTTGAACCCGTCGGCATTTGGATTGAAGACGAATATGTCCGTGCGGTTAAAGGCGGCATGGGCTTTGCCAAAACCGGCGGCAACTACGCAGCAAGCCTGATTGCTCAGGTTAAAGCGCATGACAGCGGATATGCGCAGGTTCTCTGGCTTGACGGTGTGGAAAGAAAGTATATTGAAGAAGTCGGCTCCATGAACATCTTCTTCAAAATTGCCGGCAAGGTTGTCACTCCGATGCTCAACGGCAGCATTCTTCCCGGTATCACAAGAGACTCCATTATCCATGTCTGCAAGGATTGGGGCTATGAGGTTGAAGAAAGAAAAGTCAGCGTTGAAGAGCTTGTTAATGCTGCAAAAGACGGCACTCTTGAAGAAGTTTTCGGAACAGGCACAGCCGCAGTTGTTTCTCCGGTCAACAAGCTTCGCTATGAAGATGAAGTGATGAACATCGGTGACGGCTCAATCGGCGAACTGACCCAGAAGCTTTATGATGAGCTTACCGGGATTCAGTGGGGCAAAAAAGAAGATCCCTACGGCTGGAGAGTTACCGTCGGCGGCAGG
>JBJFHW010000299.1:0-8053 GCA_051893965.1 Acutalibacteraceae bacterium | reverse complement strand
CATTTTATCCTAATTTTTTTCATTTTGCCTATTGACTTTTTATAGCTGGTCTTTCTTATAGATTAATATCAGGATATATTTCACGGGAGAAATTATCATTTTCATTGCATTTAATCATAACTTCATAGATATCCTTTATTAACTTTTGGTATGGGTTGTTAGGAGTCTTTTTAAAATGAAATCTATCTTTAGTCAATTCGTTGCAATCAAAAAGACTATCAACCCAAATAGGCGTATACTTTTCTAGTGATGATATACTGTTATAGGATAGTATTATTTTAATATTATCTTTATCAGTAAGAACATTTTGTCTTTTGCCTTGATGCTTGTTTTGGTGTTTTTATCCATGCTCTTGTCAAAAGTGCCTTTGAAAATGTACTTTAAAAGTCTGAAACCGATTATACCGATTATAATATTTACCGCCGTTTTGAATATGTTTTATCTCAGAGGCGGCGATGTTCTCGTTTCATTCTGGAAAATTAAAATTACCACACAAGGCATTGAAACGGCTGTTTTTATGACCTGCAGAATTATTGCGCTGATCATTTGCAGTTCAATTCTGACCTATACAACAGTGCCCACTATGCTTACCGATGCCATTGAAAGACTTCTTTCACCTTTGAAAGTTTTTCATATTGAAGTGCACACGCTTGCCATGATGATGACGCTTGCGCTTCGTTTTATTCCGACACTGATTGAAGAAATCGAACGAATAACCAATGCACAAAAAGCAAGAGGCGCTGATTTTGAAAGCGGAAACATCATTCAAAGAATAAAAGCAATGGTGCCGATTCTCATTCCGCTTTTTGTTTCGGCTTTTAACAGAGCATATGAGCTTGCCTTTGCCATGAGCTGCCGATGTTACAGCGGAGGAAACGGCAGAACAAGAATGAAACAGATGAAGCTTTCTTTGAAAGATTTTGTTTCACTTTTTGTTTTTGCGGTGTTTACGGCAGGCGTAATTTTACTGAATCATTATTTTAATTTCTGAGGGGATGTATTAAATGCAGATTAATAAAAAAGTGGATTTTCATTCTCATTATCTTTCAAAAACATATTATGAATATCTTGAAAAATACGAGGGACCGAGACCTGATAATTTTGAAACACCAAAATGGAATATTAAATCCCATTTAAAACAGATGGAAACGCTCGGAATAGCTTTTGCATTTTTAAGCGTCTCTTCTCCGAATCTTTCAAAAGCAGACAGAGAAACGCAAAAAGCTATGGTTCGTCAGATTAATCTTGAAGGAAAGGCTTATGTTGACGCTTATCCGAATAAACTCGGTCTTTTTGCATCGCTTCCTCTTCCGAATGTTGATGATGCAATTGAGGAAGCAAGGTTTGCGGTAAATGAGCTGAAAGCGGACGGCTTCGGGCTTTCAACACATTATGCCGGAGTTTATCTCGGCGATCCGAAATATGATAAGCTTATGGAGTATTTTAACAGCATAGGCGCCGTTATTGCCGTCCATCCGGTTGAACCCTCTGCAGTGCCTGCCGGCATGAACACTGATGTTCCGATTCCCGCTATGGAATTTTTCATGGATACGACAAGGACTTTCATGTATATGGTGATGAACAATCTGTTTGAACGCTTTCCGAACATCAAATGGATTTTTCCTCATGCAGGCGCATTCCTTTGTATATTATCCGACAGAATAAACGGCTTTGCGGTTTTGATGAAACAGGAGCATCCGGATATTCCGCTTGATTTCAAGGGAGATATGAATCATGTTTATTTTGATGTTGCCGGTTTTCCGCTTCAGAAACAACTTTCGGCGCTGCTCAAAGATGTCAAGGTGAAGAATCTGCTTTATGGCTCGGATGTTCCTTATACGCCGAATATTGCCTGTATCGCGCACAGCGGTGGCCTGGAACGCTTTGCGGAGCTTACGGAAGAAGAAAAGAATATGATGTTCTTTGAAAATGCAGTGAATCTTATTCCGAGAATTGCAAATATAGTCGGTGTGCCTGCAAAAGGGCAGACGGTCTGCTATGCTGACACAGCGCTTAATGCACATGAAAAAGTTTCAAGGGTTGCCAGAAAAGCTGTTGCAAAAGCATATTCAATAATATTTGCATAAATCTTACCGCTTTTCATTCAATCAACTACATAAAGCATAACTTGTATTTTAATAAAACACATAATAATTTTCAGGAGAAAAAATGAGAAACCTTAAAATGACGCTCAGGTTTGACGGCAGTCAATTCCACGGATGGCAATATCAACCGAACTGTATAACGGTTGAAGAAGAACTGAAAAAAGCCTGCGGCAGAATTTTGGGCGAAGAAGTCAGTATTCAGTCATGCAGCAGAACAGACGCCGGTGTTCATGCAAATATGTTTTGCTGTAATTTCAAAACAAATTGCCAAAGAGAAAATGAAAGAATCATCAGAGGGCTGAACGCTGTTTTACCGGAAAGTATTGCGGTGTATGGTTGCGAAGATGTCAGTGATGATTTCCATGCAAGATACAGTTGTGTCGGAAAGCAGTATATTTATAAAATCTGGAATGAAAAGCAACGAAATCCTTTTCTGAATCAATATGCTTTGCATTTTCCGAGACAGATTGATGCCGATTTTTTGAACAGTCAATCCAAGCAGTTTATCGGAGAACATGATTTTACTTCCTTTTGTGCAAGCGGATGCACGGTTTTGAGCAATGTCAGAACGATTTTTGACTGTTCGGTTAAACGCGACGGAGACTTGGTCACTTTTTATGTGTGCGGAAACGGTTTTTTATATAACATGGTCAGAATTATGGTCGGAACTTTGCTTGATATAAATGACGACAAAATTCAGGCCGATACAATTTCAGACATAATTGAATCAAAGAACAGAGAAAACGCAGGTATAACGGCGAAACCGTGCGGACTTTATCTTGATAAGGTTTTTTACAGTGAAACGGAGATTTTTCATGGATAACAAATCTTCAAAAAATAATAAAAAAACAGAAACAAAAAAAAGCGGAAAGCTTAAAATTTTTAAAAGTACCGCATTGGTTATCGCTTTTGCAGTGCTGATTATTGTTGTGGTTCTTTCTGTGTCAAATGAGATCCCGGTGACCGGTTTTTTTGGAATTTCAGATGATTCTTCGTCTGAAACTGAAAGCGGAAACAGCGGCTTTCCGCTCAGTTTTTCTTCGGCGCTCAGAAATGTTGCCGTGACGGATAATGCCATGTATGCGCTGACAAAAAATTCGGTTGTTTATTTTGATTTGTCGGGAAGAAAAAGAGAAGAAATTGTTTTAAACTATTCCGATCCCGCAATCAAAACAAGTTCGCGTTTTGCTCTTGTTTATGACAGACAGGGTAGCCGTTATTCTCTGTTTAGCGGCAAAAAAAATATTTTTTCACAAAAAAATAATGATGATTTTCAGATTTATTCTGCTTATGTATCTGATAACGGAAGTTTTGTTCTGGTTTCAAGTTCGGATAAAGCTGCAAGCACGTTGACATATTACAATAAAAAAGGCAAAATCATTTATCAGTGGAACTGTGCCAATGAATATATTGTTTCAGCGGCAGCATTAAAGAATTCAAAATCACTTGCCTGTGCGAGTATCAGCTCTGTTTCCGGTCAGATCATGTCTCATATTTATTATTTTGATATTAATAACTCAGCAAATAACAGAGATTACAGTTTCAATGATACTTCGGCTATTGATTGCTTTTTTATTTCGGGAAAAAAACTTGCTGTTGTATGTAACAACCGCAGAATCATTATTGATTGTTCAAGCGAACGGGTTTCACCGGTTCAGGCGAAATTTCCGTCAGCATTATATAAACGTTCATCTGATTCAAAAGGCAACACAGCGGTTATTATGAGAAAAAACGATTCATATAATGAATTTACTGTTCAGGTTTATGATTCTGACAATAACATAATTGTTGAAAGCGAAATCAACAATGTTGTAAAAGATATTGTTTGTTCCGAAAGAAAGGTTTATGCTCTTACTGACAGCGGCGTGATACGTGCAGATGACGAAAATCGTGAAGTCTTTTCCGTTTCGTCAAGTTATGAATCACTTGTTATCGGCAGAAATAAAATTTTCTGTTATTCAACAAGTATGATTTGCAGAAATTGAATAAAAAATAATTTTTAATACAGATTTTCTTGTTTGTTATAAAATGCTATGCTATAATACACAGAAAAGGTGGTTGCTATGCAATACATAATTGATATAATTCTTGTTGCAATTTTTGCTGTCATTGTTTTTTTTGCTGCAAAAAAAGGATTCTTTCTGACTTTGTTTGAACTTGCGGCTTATATTATTTCAACAGTTGCCGCCAAGGTTTTTTCAGCTTCGTTTGCTCCAACGGTTTTTGAAAATTATTTCAGTTCACCGATAAGAAAAAGCATCGCAGAGCAAATCGGCGATATTGCCGATAAGGATATTTCGAAAGAAATTGAAGCATCTTTTGATAAAATACCCGAACAGCTTAACGGTATATTACAGTTTATCGGCATTGATAAGGAAAGCATTATGTCGCAGGTTTCCGATTCTGATTTTTCCGGAAAAAATGTGCTTGATAATATCATGGACAAAGTTGTTTCACCGATTGCTGTTGCTGTTATTCAGACAATATTATTTATCATAATTGTTGTTGTTTTAACATTTGTTTTAAGGTTAATTATAAAGTTACTTGATAGATTTATTAAAAAGTTGCCGGCAATCAACAGAGTAAATACCGGTCTGGGTGCCGCTCTCGGTGCTATTAAAGGTCTCATTGTTGTTTGTTTGCTTGCTCTTATTATCGGCTCTTTTGCCGGAATCACAAAATCTCAGGCATTTGTTGAGTCGGTTAATGACTCATTAATCATAAATGCAACAAGAGGTGTTTTCACCTCAATCAGCGGTTATTCCGCATAAAAATCAGGAGGTAAAATCATGATTAAAAAATTATTCACAGGCTGTCTGACGATACCAAATCTTCTTTCGGTAATCAGAATTGTGCTTGTGCCTGTGTTTGCTTATTTGTTCCTCAATGGTCATCAGATTGCTGCTTTAATTGTTCTTGCCGTTTCCGGGCTTACAGATTTGTTCGACGGAAAAATTGCAAGACGCTTTAATCAGGTAAGCGAACTAGGAAAAATTCTTGATCCTGTTGCCGATAAGGTTACACAGCTTACACTTGCAGTTTTGCTTCTGATACTTTTCAGAAGGGCACAAAGTCCTGTTATTCAGGCATTCGGTTATGTTTTCATCGTTTTCCTTGTAAAAGAGGGAATTATGGTTGTCGGCGGATTTCTGATGCTTTTGTTCGGCATCAAGCCGGGTGCGGCAGAACTTCCGGGTAAAATTGCCACAATGACCTTTTATTGCGTGATGATACTGATTATTGCTTTCGGTCCGGAAATCGGTGTACTTAATTTTCTGTTTACGATGCCTGATGTTTTAACGGGTATATTAGTTGTGATTGCGGCATTAACCTGCGTTGTTGCGTTTATCAGTTATATGCCTGAAACACACAGACAGGTTAAAGAACGTTTCAGCAAGGAAGGCAAAGAAGCCCGTAAGCTTGAAAAAAGCAAGAAATAATTTACAGTAATATGGGAGACTACTAATGAAAAAAGTTTTATGCAGCAGATGCAAAGAGCGCCCCGCGGTCATTTTTATTTCAAAAATTGTTGATGGAAAAACGGTTCCTGAGGGACTTTGCCTGCAGTGTGCAATGGAAATGAATATCGGCCCCATTAAGCAGATGATGCAGAGTATGGGTATCACAGAAGACGATGTTGCCGCTTTAAGCGAGCAGATGGAAGATATGTTTGACAGTATGGCCGATGATGAGGACGGTGACGAAGACGGCTTTGAAGTCGGCGGCTCTCCGGCAATGCCGTTTAACAAGTCTATGCTTGACAATCTTCAAAAAAGTTTCGGACTCAGTTATCCGGCTTCTTCCGAATCGAATGTTCCGGTAAAGCAAAACAATGCTGCCGGTGAAAAGAAAGAAAATGCTTCAGGCGTAAAGGAAAGCAAAAAGAAAAACAAAAAAGAGAAAAACCGCAAATATCTCAATCTTTACTGCACGGATCTGACGGCAAAGGCACGTGATGGTAAGGTTGACAGAATTATCGGAAGAGATAAAGAAATTGCCCGCGTTGTTCAGATCCTTTGCAGAAGAACAAAAAACAATCCGTGCCTTATCGGTGAACCAGGTGTCGGCAAAACGGCAATTGCCGAGGGAATTGCACAAAAGATTGCACTCGGTCAGGTTCCTGCAAAGCTTTATGACAAAGAAATCCACTTGCTTGATTTAACTGCTTTGGTTGCCGGCACACAGTTCAGAGGGCAGTTTGAGAGCCGAATTAAAAATCTCATTGAAGAAGTCAAAGCAAACGGGAATATTATTCTGTTTATTGATGAGGTGCACAACCTTGTCGGTACCGGTGACGCCGAAGGTTCCATGAACGCGGCGAATATATTGAAGCCCGCACTTTCAAGGGGCGAAATTCAGGTGATCGGCGCCACAACCTTTAATGAATACAGAAAGAACATTGAAAAAGATGCCGCTCTTGAAAGACGTTTTCAGCCTGTTAAGGTTGAAGAGCCGTCCATTGATGATGCGGTCAATATTCTTATGGGTATCAAATCCTACTATGAGAATTACCACCGTGTAAAAATTTCAGACGCTCTTGTCCGCAAAGCGGTTGTTCTTTCGGAAAGATATATCACGGACAGATTTTTACCGGACAAGGCAATCGACTTGCTTGATGAAGCCTGCACTTGTGCAAATCTGCGCAACAAGGCAATCAGCGAGCTTGAAATAAATGAAAAGAAGCTTTCCGAATTAAAAAGCGAAGAAGAAGATCTTCTTGCCGAAACTGAAGCTGATTATGAGGCAATAGCCAATGTAAAATCAGAAATTGTTAAGTGTGAAGATCTTGTCGGTGAATTAACTGATAAAGCAAATGACAATGCAGTAACCGAAAACGATATTGCAAAGGTTATTGAGCTTTGGACGGGCGTGCCTGCCTATAAAGTTATCGAAAGCGATCTGAAGCGTCTTGCCGGTCTTGAAGAAACCCTGAAGAAAAAGATTATCGGTCAGGACGAAGCCGTTAAGGCAATTGCTGCCGCAATCAAGCGCAGCCGTGTTCAGATCAGCCCGAGAAGACGTCCGGCATCGTTCATTTTTGTCGGGCCGACAGGCGTCGGAAAAACCGAGCTTGTCAAGCAAATTGCCGCTGAACTGTTCAATACGCCGGAAACGCTGATTAGACTTGATATGTCCGAATTTATGGAAAAGCACAGTGTTTCAAGAATCATCGGCTCGCCGCCGGGATATGTCGGCTATGATGAGGCAGGGCAGCTGACAGAAAAAGTAAGAAGAAAGCCGTATTCCGTCATTTTGTTTGATGAAATTGAAAAGGCGCATCCCGATGTTATGAATATTCTTCTTCAAATTCTTGATGAGGGAAGAATTACCGATGCACAGGGCAGAACCGTAAACTTTGAAAACACGGTAATTGTTATGACATCTAATGCCGGAAGTGAGCAAAGAAGCGGTGTTCTCGGCTTTGGAAAAGACAAGGGCAGCGAGTCACGCGACAGAGTTATGAAAGCGCTTTCTGAGTTCTTAAGACCGGAGTTTATCGGCAGAGTTGATGAAGTTGCGGTTTTCAATCCGCTCGGTGTTGATGAATATAAAAAGATTTCTGTTTTGATGCTCGGTGAATTGATTGAAGCGCTTTCGGAAAAGGATATGAAGTTCAGTTATTCCGATGATGTACCGTCCTATCTTGCAGAAAAAGCGAAAGACGGAACAAGGGGCGCAAGAGATCTCAGAAACATCATCAGAAAAGAGATTGAAGATGAAGTTGCCAACATTATCATTGACACAGCAGATGATCCTGCGCGTTCAATTTATGCTGAAATTCTCGATGGTAAGCTCAAGCTTTCTTATGTTTGATTTTTTTGAAAATTTTTAGCGAAAACACTTGACATTGCAACGCTGATTGTATATAATAATCAGCGTTGCAAGACAAAAGATGCGGGTGTAGTTCAATGGCTAGAATCCCAGCCTTCCAAGCTGGTCGTGTGGGT
>JBJFHW010000298.1:0-8055 GCA_051893965.1 Acutalibacteraceae bacterium | reverse complement strand
ATAAAAAAGAAGAAATCAAAGCAGGCGTAAAAGCAATATGCGACAAATATCCGCTTTATGAATAAGCAGGTGTTTGTTGTACGCGTCTGACAAAGATAAGGCGGGAAGAAACTTCCCGCCTTTTTGATTTGAGTGCCTTAAAACCGTTCCGACAAAATTTGACAAAATAACAATTAAACGATATAATGAAAAAGCAGTCAAAAGACTGCCTTTGGGTGCTACTATAACGGTAGGCGGTTACTCCCGCAAGGGAGGTGATAAGCTTATGGTTACATTTGAATTGCTTATAGCATTTACTGTAATGATAATCAATCTTATCACTCTTTGTTACTTAATTTTTAAAAAGTAATGACTAATAAAAAAGTCGGAACATAAAAAATTAAGAAACACCGCCAATCTTCCAAATCACGGTGTTTCTTAATACCAAGATTTCGGAGTAACCGCTTATCGCAGCACCCTTTGTACTTATATTATATCACATATCTGCTTTTTGTCAAGGGATATGTTTCAATGAGCGTTCGCTGAATCTATATCTTGCCGCACATTCCCATTCCGTCAAAATAAACAAACACACAATGTATTTTTTCAGCATATAAAACAAAAATTTAAGAAAAATTAAATAAATCAATTTGCTGTCTTGACTTTATTGATTTTAGAGTGTTATACTAACAATAACTAAAAGTGACTAATTATGCCTTACTATACCCTTTTGTAAATTGACGCGAACGGTTGAGGTCAACAGCCGGTCAAGGTGCAGGCGGGTTGTTTTGGCATTTTTAACGCTTGATAAAGCCGCAAATCGGTTGGCGGCTTTATTGGAATTTTTTCTTAAGGAGGAAATTATCTTATGAAAAAGCAGTTCAAAAAAGGCATTTCGCTTATCATGACGGTATTCATGCTTCTGTCATGTTGGGTGTTTGTTGCTCCGACACAGGCAGATGCTGTAAATTCCGGAAGTTATTCTTATGAACTTTGGATAGACAGTGATAATGACACTGGTGGTTGGAACAGCGCAGCCTGGACTTTGACCGGAACAAACAACAACGGAAAAGGTAGTACAACAACACTTGGTACTTCGACCCAGCAGGTTAACATGGACAATGACCATTACACTATTCTTAGTGGCACGTCAACTTATTTTCCGACAAAGTTAGTTTTTTCCTGGAGTTTTGGCGGCGGATTATTGACATGGCGTGATATGTATGTTACTATTCACATTTCAGTTAACGGTACAGATCTTCCGCTTACACTTACAAAAAATAGCTCAACGGGTACTTGCGAAATCAGCGGACAATATATTCATTCTGCTTCAGCGTCGACCACAAAAGGTTCAGGTACAGTTACCTGCACTGTTAACTCTTCTGCATACCCGAAAGCAAACAGTGTTGTTTTTGATGCGGCTCCGGGAGCAGTAACAGTTCCAAAAACAGGCACAGCAACAACTTCAATGCAAACTCACCTTAACGACCAGTATGGCGTCAGAGTTGCAAGTGCTGCTTCAACCTATTCAAAATCTACTTCTCTTTCTTCAAACAGAAGTAGCACAACCGGTATCACCTGTGCTGCAGGAACAACCACTACGAGCTATGATCCGTGGACAATCTCAGTAACCAACAGCGCAAAGCTGACAGGCTATGACACCAACACGATTACGGCAACGGTCAGCTATACGTTTAACGGTGTAACCAAAACGGCAACAAAGACTTTCGTGGTTACCGATCCGAAATATACATTCTCTTTCAATGTAAACGGCGGAACATCAATCAGTCCGAATGCATCCGTAACTAAATACTATTATAATAAACTTACTTCTGCTGAGATTCCGTCAAGCGGTGTTCGTGCCGGTTATGAATTCATTGCGATGTACGGCGATGCAAAGAGCCCGAACTATGACTTCACAAAACCGACACCGGGTACAACCTCCGGTTATACCGGTCAGCTCACAAACACAACCCCGATTGAAGGCGACAAAACCTGGTATGCCGCATGGTGGGCAAAAAATCTGACGGCAACATTTATTGATAATGAAAACAATGTTGTTGCAACTGTTCAGGGTAAAGTTGACAAAACAATTACGGAGGTTAACGGCGCAGCTGTTTCTGCAATTGAAGCACCCGAATATCACAAGAGACCCGGCGACACCGGAACTTATGATTATGTTTTCTCAGGCTGGGTTGTTGACAGTGCAGTTGACACAAGCGGAAATGATTATTACGGAACGATCGGCGCATTGACTCCCGATGAAGCTGTTCTTAAAGGTGACGTAACTTTCCGCGCAACTTACAGTGTTGTTAAGAACTCTTATAATGTAAAATTCTATGACGTGAACGGAAATCTCACAGATGCAGATTATTCTTATAATGATCTTCCGACACAGCCCGGCGATCAGGTTCTTGCAGCAAACAATACATATACATATCTGTTCAAAGGTTGGACGAAAGTATCTGACGGCAGAACCGACTATTATCTTGTTGATGCGACCGGCTATGATGATGACGGAAACTATATTCCCGTCACAACAGATTTCACGGTCAGAACAGACGCAGTCTATGTTCCTGTTTTTGAAAAAGTATATAAGGAATATACAGTCAGCTTCTCTTATGACGGTGTTGCAAACAAAACTGTTTTAACAAAACTTCATTACAATGATACCTATGAAGTTCCCGTTCCTGCAACCTCATATACAAAAGATGGTTACAGATATACCTATAACGGTTGGACGCTGAACGGAAATCCGGCAACTCCGGGAACGGTTAAAGGTAATGCAGCTTATGTTGCCGATTATGCAATTACACCTGCTGTTTACACCATCAGATTCTTTGATTATGATGGTACACAGATTAACGATCAGGACGATCAGTATAATCACGGCGATGCCATCAGAGTCACAAATGCAGACGCAACTCAGATTTACAGAGACGATTTCTATGAATACACATTCAAAAACTTTGAACGTTTCAACGGTGATGCATTTGTTAACGGCTCAATTGCTGTAATGGACGAAGACTATTATGCCGTTTATGACAAGGCAGAGCTTATGACCGTAAATTATTATAACGGTGATGAGCTTCTTGAAACAGCAAAAGAAGTTGCAGGCAGAGCTGTTCCGGCATATACCGGCGATACTCCGACAAAGGCAGACGACCTTTATGCAACAAATTATGTTTTCGCAGGCTGGCGTGATAAGGACGGCAACGAAGTTACCACCATGCCCGCCGGCGGTGTAGATCTTTATGCTCATTACACAGCTGATGTTACAAACTATTCGGTAAGATTCCTCAAAGATGACGGAACAGACATGATTCCCGAACAGATTCTTCATTACGGCGACGCAGTAACCGTTCCGACAGAAGAACAGAGAGCAAAAACACCGGATAATACCTACAGCTATGAATTCAAAGCATGGGATAACGATGTTGCAACCGTATGCGGCGGCGACGCTGTTTATAAGGCAACATACAGAAAGTCATATAACTACTATACCGTTACATGGCTTGATGAAAACGGCGATGTTTTCAAGCAGGAAGACTATATTTATAATGAAAGAATAAACGCTCCGCTCACTCAGCCGGAAACAAGCCAGACACCGACGCAGGGTGAAAACTATGAAATGGTTTTCAATGGCTGGCAGAAAGATGACGGAACCTATTATAAGCGCGGTGACAGAATCACAGGTCCCGCAACCTACACAGCAACCTATGCTGAAACCGGAAAGATCTGCAATGTAACATTCCTTGACGATGACGGCTCAACGCTTCAGGAAATCAAAGTTGCTTACGGAACAGCTCTTTCAGACATTGCTTATGCAACTCCGATCAAGACTTCCACAGATGATGTTCACTATATCTTTGCCGGTTGGGAAGGAACAGACAGTTCAACAACCGTAACAGATAAGGATACAATTTATGTTGCAGCTTACAGAGCTGAAGCACACTGCTTTGAAATTGATGTTGTTAAGACCGAGCCGACCTTCTTTGAAGAAGGTGTGGGAACAGAAAAGTGCTCCTGCGGTTTAACAAGAGAAGTTGCAATTGAAAAACTTACCGACACAGTTGCTCCGAAATCAAAGCTTTATGTTAAAAATGCAACATGGGTAACAGGCGACAGCGCAGATTTCACAAACGCTGTTCCCGCTGCTCCGAGCAATCAGCTTATTATTAACGCAACCGATACCGGCGATGTTAACGCTCAGTTCAACAAAGACGGCAGCAAGGGTTCAGGCGTCGGAAAGATTGAATACAGCGTTCAGTACGGTCAGGTAGATCCTGCTTCAATTGCAGATGACCAGTGGACAGTCAAATTTGATTATGACGCAACAAAAGAATATCTGACTCAGCAAGCAGAAACCGAAGCTGCAGGCGATCCTGTAATTCTTAAAGAAAAACTTGCAGAAGTTGATGCCTACATGGCTGCTCTGAAAGCAAATGCTTCAGGCACACTCGGCAATATTGCAACTTATGCGGACGGAACAGAACTTGCCAACGATTGTGAATTTGTATTATACGGCAAGATCACAGACCGTTTGGGCAATGTTTCCTATATTAACTCAGGACTTCTGGTTTATGATACAACAGCTCCTGAGGTTTCCGTAGACAGTGATCATCACTATAACAATAAACATTGCGTTGAAGCAACAATCACAGCTTCCGACAACAGAGCAATTGAATCCGTAACACTTAACGGCGAAGCAATTGAGCTTGTTGACGGTCAGTATACCGTAACCGAAGCCGGTATTTATCAGGTAGTTGTTATAGATACCGCAGGTAACGAATCAAAGGCTAACTTTGAAATTGTCGGTAAGCATGCAATCAAAGCTTACACTATTCCCGCAACCTGCACGGAAGATGGCTATCAGTATGAGAAATGCTTGCTTTGCCAGCAGCAAATCGGCGAAAGAATCGGTATTGAAGCAATGGGTCACGAAATGGATTCAGGCGTATATACCAAGCCGACCTGCGAAGCAAACGGATACACAACATATACCTGTAAGATGTGCGGATATAAAGAAACTGTTGAAGATGATCCTTCAACAAAAGGCGCACATGATTGGGTATTGACACAGCAAGTTGACTCAACATGCAGTGCAACAGGCTATAAGACCTATACCTGCTCAATCTGCAGCAAGACAGAAACAGTAACTGATGAAATTAATCCCGATGCGCACAAGTTCTATTATCCCGTAACCGTTAAAGCAACCTGCACAGAAGACGGTTCAATCACAAGAGAATGTAAGTATTGCGGTTATAAAGACATTGAAACAATTGCCAAAACAGGTCACACCGCAAGCGGCGTTTGGGTTGTAACACAGCCGGCAACCTGCCTTGAAGACGGTCTGCAGGTTCAGTACTGCGCAAATTGCGACACAACTGAAGTTCAGGCTCAGGAAACAATTCCGGCAACCGGTCACAGCTATAAAGTAAAAGAAGTTGTTGAACCGACCGAAACTGAACAGGGCTATACAATTTATGAATGCCGCATCTGCGACGAAACAACAGAAGGTCACTTCAAATATGGTGATTATGTTGACCCGGCCGTTACATATACTGTAACATTTGTTGTTGAAGGCACAGAAACACAGGTTAAGAAGGTTGAAGGTGAAACTGTAATTGCAACAGAAGCACCTGCAACGGTTAAAGAAGCAAACGAAACCTACAAATACACATTCTCACATTGGGAAGATGAAAGCGGCAATACTGTAACACTTCCTCTTGAAGTAACTGCAAACACAACACTCACCGCAGTATTTAACTCGAGATATGTTAACTATGCTGTTACCCTGGTAAGAGAAAATACAGACGGCACAACAACACAGATTCAGAAGATCGGCTATCTCCATAACGGTCAGGTTCTTGATCTTCCCGAAGCTCCCGAAAAGAAATCAGATTCAACATATGATTACTCATATGTCGGCTGGAAGCTCAAAGGAACAGCAGACGATACTGCTTCAAAGACATGGACAATCGCTGCTTCTGATGCAATCCTTGTGCCTGTTTATGAAGCAACACTCAGAGAGTACACTGTTGTATTCGCTTATGATGCCGACAATGTTCTTCAGACCTTAACCGTTAAGGCAGGAGACGATGCTGTTTATACCGGTGAAACTCCTGTTAAAGCATATGATACAAAATATCATTATGTATTCGCAGGCTGGTCAGACAGCATTGAAAAAATTCAGGCTCCGACTTATGTTACACCGAAATTCACTGCGGTTGAACACACCAAGATTGCAATTGCTTCAACTTCAGCTGACTGTGAAAATCCGGGAACAACAACTTATAAGTGCGCTGACTGCGACTATGAAGTAACCGAAAACACAACACCGGCTCTCGGTCACATCTGGAGCGCACCTTATGTTGATGAAGACGGCAACAGCGTCAAGAAGTGCGAACGCTGCGACAAGGTTGTTGAAGATGACACCATGTATATCGTTAAATTCCTCAACGATGACGGTTCAATTATTAAAACAATCGGTTATCTCAAATACGGCGCAGACATCTCCGACAAGATTCCGACTGCAACAAAGGAAGAAACCGCTTCTGTTTCTTATGAATTTGCAGGCTGGACACCGGAAGTTGCAACAACCGTAACCGGAGATGCAACCTACACGGCAACCTATACCGAAAAAGCAAAATATTACAACGTCATTTATGCAATTGATTCAGCAAATGTTCTTCAGATCTTCAGAGATGTTCAAGGCGGCAGTCCTGTTCCTGCTTACACAGGTGCAGAACCCACCAAGGCAGATACAGATGCTTACGGACATTATGTATTTGACGGCTGGTCAAGAAATGACGAAACAGTAACTGAAACCCTTTACATCACAGCGAAGTTCAAGAAAGTTGAACACAGCTATGTTGACGAAACCGTTGAAGCAACCTGCGAAACAGGATCAGGCATCAAGCACACTTGCTCTGTTTGCGGATACACCTACACTGAAGAAACCGGCAAAGCGCTCGGTCATAAATGGATTCTCATTGAAGCCGTTGAACCGACGTTCGATAATCCGGGATATGAAAAATATGTTTGCGAACGCTGCGGCGAAACCATGACAAAAGATTATGCTCAGAAAGAAATGATTTCCGTCGTAATAACTGTTCTTGACAGTGACGGTCATGGCGTTCCTGATGTAAGAGCTTCCCTTTATGACAATGGAACATTCGTAACCTCAGGAACAACAGGCGCAGACGGCAAGGTTGTTCTCAAGGTTCCCGAAGCAAAAGAATATACACTTGTTCTTGACGGTGAAGGCTTCAATACAAAGACAATAACAATCAAGATAAATGAAGACGGTTCATACGACACCAGCAAGATTCCGACAATTGATGTTGTTAAGTGCAGCTGCCCGTGTCATAGAAGCGACTTCTGGGGTGCAATCTTCAGATTCTTCCATAAGATTGTTAAGATGTTCACCGGCGAATTCAAGTGCTGTAATAATCCGGATCCGAGATATTATAAATAAAATATCTCAGGAAAAGGCATACCGTGTTTATAAGGGTGTGAGCAAGAAAGGGCTTTCCTTTCTAAGCTAAGCTAACGGCGGCCATTGCGAAAGCAATGGTCGTCGGCGTTTATTCAAAAAAACAACCTGAAATGACGAGTGTTTTGTGAAAAAAATTGAAAAAATAATGGAGATTCAGCCTGTAAAGTATATAAACTTTACAGGCTTTTGCATCACATAAAGTTTTCCACATATATGTTGAAAACTTTATGCAGACAGCTATGCGAACCGTAGACTTGACGGTGAAAATATAGAAAAAAACAGCAGATCTTGTATGTTATTCAAAGTATATTTCTTCATTACATCAATATGTGCGCTTTAGGGCTGTTTTTTTGTGTAGATTAAAGCACTTTTTATCATTATTTCTGTTGCACTTTCAGAATATTTATCAGCAGTAAATCTACACAAAAAAGGGACTCCGCATTTATGCAAACCGATGAAAAAAAATAATTGGCAAAAAAATATTAAAAATTATATTGAAATCTTGGTTTTGAAATGTTACAATACTCACAGTTATAGGTGTCTCTATAGGGCTTTTTGCACCCTTTTTCCACTTT
>JBJFHW010000297.1:0-8059 GCA_051893965.1 Acutalibacteraceae bacterium | reverse complement strand
ATATCATCAGAAAAAACTTTAATTTTTTTCGCCATACTTTCCACTATCCTTTGATTGTATTTACGATTTTTTCGTTTGCTGCTTCAAATGATTTGATTACCGTATTCAATTGCTGCTTCGCCGTCTTCAGGCTTATGATAATCGATTCGATTTGTTTTACTTTTACACTTGCAATTTGATCCTGCAAAAAAGATGAAGCATCGCCTTTGTAGACACTGCTTAAATCAGCAACCGCCTTTAAATACTGCTTTTTGACTTTCTCTAAATCTTCAATGGCAGCATTTATCCTTTTCACATCTCGTCTGGCATATTTTGTTTCCACTATGATTTGTTCAGCCATTCATATCACTCCTATGCTGTTAAAATACGGTCACTTGTTCGGTAACGGGATTTACATGTATATTATTTTCATCACCTTCTAAGTAGTACCATTCATCGCTCATGTTGACATATATATATTCAATGCATTTATAGGTATCATTCACCCGTACATACTCCGTAATGATTGCAAACTCATTGCAGTCATCAATAATTTCTTCAACACTTTTATATTTTTCAAAATTCACCTCTGCATGCTCTGTGAGTTTTGCATCTATATGTAAATTAAAGAGCAAGAATTGATTGCTGTCAGAAACATTATCAAATTGATATACGCGACAAACATTTTCGTCAACATATTCAAGTGCTGTATAAATTCCGTCATTGAGATAAATCTTGCGCATATCGGAAATATCGGTTTTCATATCTTTATGCTGCACAACAAAGCAGTGTTCAGGCTTTTCAAAGGCTTTCACAACAGATGCATAGTTGGTATCAACAGTCGTATTGCCTGAAAAGTCCATTTGAATTGCTTCGTGTTTTTCCAGCAAATCATAACTTTCTTGCCTGAAACTCATCTTCATTTCCTTATTCATACCGGCATAATCAATTCCCAAACCAACAATCTGTCCGAGTTTCAGCTCACCGGCAAGAAAATATATTTCTCCGTCAGTCAATTCAATATTCTTAAAATTTTCTTCAAACATATTTATACCTCCATTTGTGATAAAATTTGATTTTCTGTGTTTTCATAATCATTTGCAGCACACTTTATTACTTCGGCATAATCAACAAGAAAACCATATAAAGCTTCAAATTGTTTCCTGACAAAAAGTATTTTTGCGGCAAATGCCCTTTCCGATTCCCCTTGCCATTCACACCCAAGATTTAAAACAAGGTTTTCAATTCTGTTCATGTTTTCATTTAACTCATATGCAACATTCAATACAGCGTCTGCTTTACCTTTCATCTGTTCTGTATCAACAAATATGTTCAAAAACAATTCCACATCCTTATTTAATTTTTCTGTAAAACAACTGCTGTCAGGCAGTTTCTTTACACAAACCTCAAACAAGTCCGGGGCTGTCGCATTCAGATGCAACAGTCCCTTTTCATAAATTAGCCGCCAAAACTATTCATTTGTGAAGCAAGAGAAGCATCAAGCTCTGACATCTGTTCTGCAGATGTATCCATAAGCTTGGCATAGTCCTCCAACATCTGCGCAAACTGAGTAAAGGTATTCTGCATACTCTCATATTTTGCAAGAAGAGCGTCCTGCGCATCACCTTTCCAAATCTCGTTGAGATTCATCATAAGTGATCTCATCTTATTCATAGCTTCTTCATGTTCGGCTTTATAACCTCTCAGTTCAGAAGCTTTTGCTTTGAGCAAATCGGGTGTAACCTGAATAAGTGCCATAGTCCTTTCACCTCCTAAAATTTTAATTTATTCTTAACAGGCTTTAAGCCCAAAAGAATCAGCTGTTGTTCTCTGCATGAAGCGCTGAACTTAAATCATCAATTTGTGTGTCAAGTTCATTGCTTTTCATTGCGTTAAACAAATTCAACAAATCATCAAGTGAAGAATTTGCTTGATTTACATATTGCAAAAGATCAGATATTTTCAGCATAAACTTTTCTGAAGCATCCGATTGCCATGATTCTTTGCATATTACAGTACATTTATTTAAATATCTCACCATATTGCTTAACAAATCAGAAATTTCACCCGTTTTCAGAGAGTAGTGATTCAGCATATCTGCGAACAAAATTTCTTCCGACATATCTATACTCCTTTTAAAATCAAAGATGCCCTTTATTGAATGATCAGATAATCGCCGTTAAAAATGCCAAGTTCATCTAAAGTTTCGCCGCTTTTCATTTCTTTCATTTTCAGTTTCGGAATAAAAAGTTTTGTTTTGTTTGTCTGATACATTAAATCGGGATTGTAGGAAATAATTGTCTGAACAATGTCATCAATAAGCTTGTCATATTCTAAATCTGTCGGCAGTTCCAGGTCATATGCAAACGATTTTTTTTCATCTTCTAATGTTATGATTACTTTTGACATAAAAATCTCCGTTGTTTTGTTTTAATTAGTGGAATTGGCTTCTGCTTTTTCAAATGAATCAATGTCTAAACTTTCTGCGGCAATGCCGGACAACGCAACACTTTGACAGCTTTTATCAACCAGCTGCGCAATTTCGCTGATATTGACATTTTCACTGTCAATTTTCTCCAAAATAGCAGCAAGTGCACTGTCGTCAATAACGGACTTCTGAAAAGTGCTCGAACTGAAAGCCAGATTATGGATCTTATCAACACTTTTAGATTCCGCATCGTAATACATTTGCGGAATTTTAGTTACCGTGAACAGCAAAGCATCAAATAAATCATTCATTCGATTTACCGCTGCTGATGCAGCTGAATAACTCAACATAACCGCTTCATATTCATCGGAAACAAGCAAATCAACATCTTCGGTCAACTCGTTGCCAAGTTGCTGCAATCGATAATGAATCTCTTGCGCTTCTTTCGATGCCTGTATAAAACCGGCTAATGCCGTTTCCAGATTTTCTGTATTTACTTTAATCTTGCTCATGAAACCACCTACATAAGTTTGATTTTTTCACAATTTCCGTCAAAGAACTTCCATGCATTACCGCTCTCGCATTTTGCTTCTTTTTCCGAATAGCTTAAATTGTTTTTGAAAAATCTGTTCATGGAAGGAGAGCCGTCAATTGCCAAACCGTTTTGATATTTAACAATTGTATTGGTCAGCGGTTCAAGATCACATAATTTTGAAATATCACTCGTACGACCTGCCGCGAACAGAATTACGCCTAAATTTTTGGCAAGTCTGGCAATATTGTTCATCATATCTCTTGATTCATTATCAACACTCTCAACAAATTCATTGATATCATCAATAAAAATGCATATTTGCTTTTCAGATTGAATAAAAGCAACCGGATCAAAACCGTTCTCTTTTTTTGAGGCGTTTTGAGCATTTTGCCGTTTATTAAGCATTTGAACAATTTCATCAATACCGGCTGCAACCTGCTGCTGATTTTTATCAACAATATACGCTTCGGCATAATCAATATAATCGCCGAAAGATTTTTTTTCACTGTCAAACAAATATATTAAATTATCATTGCAATTTATTATTTCAATGATTTTGCAAAGCAGATTGCTCTTCCCGGAGCCGACAGAGCCGCTGATTAAGCAGCAATAAGCCTGCTGCAGATCAACAAAATCTGTGGTAATACTGTTAAAATTAATTCCGATGGGAATTCGGGATCTCTTGCGATAAGCGTTTTTCATTTCAAACATATCAACAACATTCGGCATAACAGGAATTCGCTTCGGCAAGAAACCGTTCCATTTTTCTGCCATTTCATTGCTGAGCTGTTTAATTCTATTGGCACGTTCAATTTCTGTTGCACCGGATTCATATAAGGCTGTTTGAAATTCCACCGGAGAAACGCTTTTAAACAATGCCCTGCCTTGATTTTTGGGAATAGACTTGCCTTCCATTCTGCCGATAATGGTTGGATAATCCCCTTTGTCCGTAAGTTCAAAAGCAACTGCACCTTTAATATTCTGAAGAACCTTAAAGCGAATACCGGAAGTTGAATTCGCAGTATAGATCAAATAAATTCCGTAAGTTGCGCCTTCCCTTGCAATCCGGATCAAAATATCCTCCATTTCCGGGTACATATCAAATATCGGAATAATATTATCAATAGCGACTATTATAGCCGGAAGCTGACCGACTGATTCTCTGTATGCAGAAAGTGAACTGACAACATGATTTAAAAACAGCTTTCTTCTGCTGTTTATTTCATCATGAATGAGCTTTTGAAACTTTTCAAATTTTTCTTCATCGGTGTCAAGAATTACATCTCCGACATGCGGCATATTGGCATATGCACTCATGCTCCAACCTCCGCAGTCAATAATATACACATTGACATCTTCAGGCGTATATAATTTACATATTGATGTAATCATGGTCTTAAGAAGCGTGGTTTTTCCGCTTCCGGCTGCACCGTAAATTCCATAATGTCCGTCACTTGCAAAATCAAGGCAAAGAACCCCTTGTTTCTGAAGCTCCGGCATATCGAATTTTCCGACGGGGATTTTGAGCCATTCGAGGGTATTTTTCTTCCACTCATGGCCGTCAAACCCGCCCATATCGGATGTAACCTCACAAAAATCAAGTGTTTCGGGCAATTCTTCAAGCCATGGCCCTTGCAGCTTCTCAATGCCGCTTTGTTCTGCCAAACGGCATATGTAATCGTTGATGGCTTTCAGTTCATCTACATCAGATTTAAACCTTGTTTTTTCATCAATAACCGTTTTGATACGTTCACCGTTCAACGCAACAATTCTTGCCTGATTTCCGGAGGATACCTTTTCAACTCTGTTGCCTAAGTAAGGAGCTCCGCTCCAATATGATTGAAACTGCTCAAAAAATTCAAACATACCGATTTTAACGTAGCAACGGCCGGCCTGTGTTATCATGGCAGCTTCCGGTGACTTCAGCATTTCACGGCTGTCTCCCACGTCCTGAACCTTAAGACAAAGTCTGAATCTTGAGTTAGAATCAATCTGATCATCAACAACACCGGTCGGCTTCTGCGTGGCCAAAACCAAATGAATTCCCAAGGTTCGACCCACTCTTGCAACAGACACCAAACTTGACATAAATTCAGGCTGTTCTTTTTTAAGCTCCGCAAATTCGTCGGCAACAATAATCAGATGCGGCAACGGTTCGGTCACTTTGCCCTCATGATAGAGTTTCTGATATTTATCAATGTTATTGACTCCGGTTTTATCAAAGATTTCCATTCTCCTTTTATTTTCCCGTTCCAGAGAAACAATGGAGCGCTTGATATTCGTATCAATATTGGTAATTTTGCCGACAACATGCGGCATAGCTTCAAGCAAGTTCGCCATTCCGCCGCCTTTATAATCAATAATAACAAAATTAACCTCATAAGGATGAAAATTGACACACATGGATAAAATCCAGGTTTGCAACAGTTCGCTTTTACCGGAACCGGTTGTTCCGGCAACCAAGCCGTGAGGTCCGTGTTCCGTAACACTTCCTGTGCTCTCTCGTATATTCAGGCTGAAAGTCTTATTGCCGGCAAGAACGCCTATGGGCGCCGCCAGACTTTGAAAGGCTTTGTTTGTTGCCCATCTTTCAAGAATATTTAATTCTTCAACGGTTTTCACAGCGTATCCCTGAAGAAAAGTTACACTTGACGGAATTTCAGCCTGTACGGCATAACCTTTCAATTCTATTGAAGACATTCTTCGGGCAAATGCATCAAATTTTTCTGCCGAGTAATCATCTTCTGTAAAAATAAACTTGCTGTTAACTTTGTTTTTCAGATAAGCAACAGGATTTTCCTGCATATCAATAATATATTGACAATCAATGGGCAACGAATAAATATCATCAAACAAAAACAAAGAGGTAACGCCCATTCGCACATCATTGGTAACGAGATTTTCAATGATTTCTTCGTGCGCCAACAACTTCTTTGAGCCCAAAATAAAAATATAATACGGTATCGGCGGCTGAGCCTTTGCGCTTAAATTGCCTTTCAACTCTCTTTTTCTTGTTTTAAGCATATCATTAAAGCTGTCACAAATTGCATGACATTCATCTTTATGAAAAGCAATATATCTTCTTTCTTTGTTATTGTCCCAGATATGCGGCAGCCACCTTAAATCTGCCCAATCATCATATTCTTCCTCATCAAATATTCCCACCAATTTAACATCTGTATAACAATGAAGGGTTGTCAGAGAAATTATCATATTTTTGACTTGCTCAATTACTTTTTTTCGGTTTCCGATGATACCGACCGTGTTGTTTTGAACAAGAGATACTCTTACGGGGATATTGTCAACATATTTTGACTCCTCTGCAAGCATAGATGACATAAGCTTTGCGTCATCATCTTCAATTTCAATCCCGTACGCTTCGCTTCGGTCTTTAACCTTTACGCAAAGTTGTTCATATCCCATACCGAGACGTACATCAAGAAAATCTCTGTCAGACGGTATGCGTTCCCACAGATTGCGGTTCAATTTTTCTAAGGTTATAAAACAATCGGCAGGAGACGGATTCTCATCGCTGATAATCTTTCGCTGCTGATTGGAAACGGAAAGTATTCTTGCGCGTTGTTCATTTAAGTAATCAGCAAATCTTGCTTCACGAAGTCTTGCATAAGTTTGTGATTTCAGCTTGTTTTTCTTGCTTGTTGAAGCTTGATTTGCCATGCTTGTTGCAGGCATAACAAGCATAGATGCCCTTGCCGCAATCATGGCTGCCGAAGCGGTTCCGCCCATCAGCATACCGCTTCCGAGCATTGCCGCCGAGCTTGCAAGTGAGCCTAACATCCCATGGTGCTTTTCATATTTCTGTCCTTTTGACGGTGGCGAAGCAAGAACAATGTCCTCGTGCGGCATTTCCTCTTGTGTACGCGGTGAGCGCTGATATACCGGCTTTTCTCCGGTCATATAATTACTATCCTTTTTGTTTGTATCAGCGTTCGGAACAGAATTAACGATAATATCGGTTCCTGCATTCAGAACGGAAAGCTTCCCTTTTTCAAGTTTAAATGTATAATTAAAAATATGTATTGCATCGCCTGAAGACAATTTGATCTTGCTTATCTTTAAATTATTTACATATGTTCCGTTTTTGCTGTTGCAGTCTTCAACAAAATAAGCACCGTTTTCTTCTCTTTTGATCACACAATGCTTGCCGGATACATATTGATTCTTAATCGTTATATTGCAATTCGGGCTTCTTCCGATTGTTACGGAAGAATTATTCGGAAGCTCCAGCTCATCCGCTAAAGCAGCCTTTTCCTTATCCAGATAAATAAGTGTCAGCGGCTGATTGCAAACCATGTGTATTCCCACAGCATCACCGGAGAAATTGAAATTCACATTTGCTTTATCTTTTACAGATAATTGTCCGTTGTTTTTTATGATTATCTGTGATTTCTTATAATCTTCACAATAAAAAGTATCTTTTGATGATGAACCGACTGTAATTTTACCGCCTTCATCAATTTTTTCTTGTATGAAATGGTTTTTATAAATAAATGAAACAATATAATTCATCATCAAACTCCCCAAGCCATTAAATATCAGCCGTCATTATTCGCTGAAATCATCAACCGGCGCAACATCATCTTCAGCTACCGGAAAATTGCCTTCATCTTCCGGTTCATTATACACGTATTCAGAATCGTAATCATCAGCTGATTCACTATCTTCAGGAATCATCACATCATCTTCAATAGAATCTGTCTCATCTTCAATCCAATCTTCCCCAAAATCATATTCAACTTCCTCTTCTTCTTCGATGTATGCTTGCGTTGAAGTCTGATTTTTTGTGGTGCTTTTTGTTGTTGTTTTGTTAAAGCTTGCCTGATTTGTAGTCTGCGTGTCTGTTACATCTGAAGTGGTATCGGTTGAAACGGTTGTTGCAACCGATTCTTCGGTTTCGGTTGACTCGGTTGTTTTTGTCGGTTCATCTGAATTGTTTCGACTCATAGAAACAGCAAAAGCAACAATGATAGCAAGCAGTAATATAACAACCGCACCGATTATAAACGGCGTTTTATTTTTTTGAGCCTTGTTTTTTTTGCTGTTTTGCGTTTTTTCGGGTTTGTCTTTTGTCGGTAATTCTGTATTATCCATATCGT
>JBJFHW010000296.1:0-8126 GCA_051893965.1 Acutalibacteraceae bacterium | reverse complement strand
CAACGGCAAAGAATATACATAAAAATTACATGAATGTCGGGCTCGAAGCAACCATTGAGGATATTTTTCAAGGAGTTTATAACGGAAAAATTTCAAAAGCAGACGCTTTATATCTTTTCAATGAGTTTGGTTATGAACCTTGATGGGGGTGAAATGAGATGTCAAATAGTGTTTGGGATAAAAATTGGCAAAGTGCATACAATAAATTTCGCCAAAAAAAGGAAAATGGCAAAATCAAGGAAGATGAAAACTTTTATAACGGTCAGAAAAGCAACGGTGGAAACTGGGATGAAAATTGGCAAAGTGCTTATGAAAGGTTCAGACAGCAAAGAAATCAAACTCGTCATGAAGCCTATCAGCAAAGCGAAATACGCGCTGAAAAAAGGGCAAGGGAAGAAGAACAAAAAGAAATTGACCGCTTTAACGCTTTGTCCGATGCTGACAAGCTGAAATATATTTCTGACCAAAAGGCTTCTAAAAGAGATGAATTTTTAAATTCTGAGGAATATAACAGCAAAAAAGGTTTGCTGAAATCACTTCTTCCGGGCGGTACAACACCAAGTGAATGGGCGGAAAACAGAAAAAAGAAAAATACGCTTGAAGATGAAGCCGAAGATGCACAAAATGCTTATAAAAGTTATTTGTCTTATGAGCAGAAACAAAAAGCAAGAACACTTGATGTTGATAAGCTTGAAAAAAATATTTCAGAGCTTGAAAACGAAAAAGAACAAATTCCCGGAAGAATAAGCGGCGCACTCAATTATGTGGGTGCGGCGCTTAGCGGTGATTCTGATAAAGCTTCAGATATTCACGAACAAAACGAAAAAAATTATGTAAAAAGAAATGAAATTGATTCTCAGCTTGCACTGTATCGATCTGTATATTCTGATGTTAAAAGCAAAGAAGAAATAAGCAAGTTGCCGGAAGATGTGATTGATCTGCTTGATGAATATAACAACATTAAGTATAAAGAAGAAAACAATCGGATTCAGGGCATATCTAACGTAATCGGCGGAATAGATAACACGCTTAATCTCAGCAACTCAGAAACTGCTGAAAGAAAAAATCAGATACAGCAAGAACTCGTCAAAAAAGGCTATGAAAATTTTGAAGAGCTTGCTTCATACAGAAAATATCAGACTGAGAAAGCACAAAATGAAAAGGATACGGCAGATCTTGAAAGTTTTGCAACAGAACACCCGGTTATTTCAAGTGTCGGCACAGTTATCACTGCACCGGCGGCTGCAGTGTCCGGAATGATAGGAAATATAAAAAGAGCAGATGACAATGAGTTTGCCGAAGATGAATACAATCCGTATTATTATCTTACAAGGGCAAACAGTGAAATCAGAGGAACAGTCGGAAATAATTTTGAATCAGGTGTTGTTAACAGAGATGTTAAAAAAATGCTTTATGACACCACCATGAGCGGAGCTGATTCTGCCGTTGCTTCTTTTTTGCCCGGCGGTGAACTTTTACTTGGTGCGTCCGTTATGAATGAAACGGCCATTGAGATGACAGAAAAAGGCGCCACTGCTTCACAAGCACTGACAAGCGGACTTGTTGCCGGTGCATTTGAGGGCCTGTTTGAACACCTTTCAATCGGACAAATGAAAGCTTTGAGAGAGGTTGCACCGAAAAGTGTCAAAGATGTGGTTAAAAATATTGCCAAATCAACTGTTACAAACTTTTCGGAAGAATCTGCAACGGAGCTTGCCGACATATTATATGATTATCTTGCCAACGGCGGTATTTCAGATTATGCCGAAAGCGTGAACAGCTATATTGAAGACGGTGCAGATGAAAGTACTGCAAAAAAATATGCTGCCAAAGATATGGGCAAAAGAGTACTTGATTCGGGAATATCCGGTGCACTCATGGGCGGTGTATTCGGCGTTGCCGGAAGTGCGATCGGATCAGCAAATTATAACAATCAGCTTAAAGATGCGGGTAGGAACATTACTGAAAACGGTGATATTGAAACACTGCTTGCAAGTGCTTATAACTTTGAGGACAAAGATGAAACCATTTCAAAACTTGCAAGAAAAATTGCTCAAAACGAAGAGGCATATAACAACAGTATCACTGAAAATGAAAACTCCGATGAAAAACTGACTGAACGAAAATATAAAGGCAGTGAGTTAAAAAATATCGGCAAACTGTCTGAAAGTCTTCTTGACTATTATGAGACGCAAAAAAGTGAAATATTGAAAAGCTCTGTTTCACAAAGACTTTCAGAACTTGGCGAAAGCGAAGAAAGCATCGGAGAAATCACCGATGCCGTTGTTAACGCTATTTCTGATTCATCTGCTAGTCTTAGCAGAAAAGAAAGTGCTTTGCTCAATTCAAGCAAAACTGCAAAAAAGGTTTTAAGCGAATATTACGATGCAACGCTTAACGAACTCAACAGCAAAACTCCGTCATGGATTTTTGAAACTGCAGACAAAATTTCCGATATTACTGAAAAAATTTCAAATCCGGACATAGAAGCTTACAGAAACAGAAAGAAAAGTAACGATTCATATGTTAATCCTGATTCGGATAACATAATATCTGAGCAATCAACAATTGATGATGTTATCAAAGCAAATGAGGGCAAATATACATCTTATGCTTCTCAGCTTATTAAATCGCTTTATAATGACGGTCTTGAACATAATCCGACTGCGTTTGAAAAAGACTTTGAATTATATTATTCATACGGTAAAATCGGAGAAGCATTTGATAATGTTGTTTCAAGAGAAACAGCTGATCCGAATTTCAGTCAAAGGCTCAAGAAAGAAGCTTATAATGCAGGGATAAGAGCTTCTGAAATCGGAAAGCAGACAAAACTTGCCTCAATAACAAAAATTTCTGATAGTGACATTGTTGTTAAGGACAGCCAGGGCAATGAAGTTTCACTCGGTGAAACAAATGCAGACGAAGCGACCGTCAGACTTTATAAATCTGCGGCAGCTTTAAAGGATATTGATGCGGCAAATACATATATAAGCGGATATACGCCGAAAGTTAATTTCCAAAGTTACAGCAGTGCATTTGACAGTTTTTATTCTGCCGGAGCTAACAGCGGCATGTCGTTTGAAAGCTTCATGAAAAACAATCCTGATTATAGCGAACTGTATGACTACCTTTCAAGCAAGACTGCAAAAGATGCTTTTGAATTCGGCAGGAAAGTTGTTTCGCAAACTTCAAAAACGCGTCAGATTAAGCCAGATATATCAAAAAAGGCAACGGGTAAATATTATAATCAGACGATAAGCGACAAAGCACTTGATTCATTCTATGAAGCTGTTGCAGCGAAAACAGGAATGAACATAGTCAAAAGAGAATCTATATTTACCCCGGACGGTCTTGAAGCAAATGCGCAGTTTATTACTGACGCTTTCACTGCTGTTGTTTCAGCAAATGCTTCAAGCGAATTTACGGATTTTGTTCATGAATTGAATCATGCAAACGCCGCTTATAATAAAAAAGGTTATGCTGCGGTTAAAGCTGCCTGCGTTTCCTATTACACCGACAAAAACGGTTACACCGGATTTGAAGAAAAAGTTCAGGAGATTATGACAGCTTACGGTGACATCAGCCGTGAAGATGCGATTGAAGAGCTTGTGAGCGAAGCAGTTGCAGGCATTTTTGCAAAAGAGGGCGGAGCGGAAGACTTTATCAATTGGCTGAAAACAGACAGCAAATATACTGAGCCGCAGAAGAAAAGTATCATTCAGAAGATTGCCGACATTTTTAAGACGATACTTGATGCCATTAAAAAGCTTATTGCAGACGGTCAACTTTCAGATACCGCGAAAGAGTTTGCACAAATGGAAGCGGACAAGGCACATGAAATCAGAATGATATTTTTGAAAGCACTTGATGAGACCGCGGAAAACTATAAGAAAGGAATCGAGACACAAGGAAAAACAAAAAATAGCTATGCCGGCATAAAGTCTGAAACGGCCGATAGCAAGTCTCTTTTGAAAGCTGAAGATTTACTTGACAGGGGAACTGATTCTGATATTGTTCGTAAAGAGACAGGTTGGTTTAAGGGTATGGACGGAAAAATGCGCTATGAAATTGATGACAGCAAAATGAAAATTAAAAGCGTAAAAATAACGGATCATACAACACTTAGTGATATTCTTGAACATTCAGAACTATTTGAAGCTTATCCGGAACTGAAAAATGTTAGAATCGGAATGCTTAGTTCCATAGAAATGGGCGGAGCTTCAGGAGAATACAGTCGGAAAGACAACATGATTGTTTTAAGTAAATCACTTTTAAACAGTGGATATGAAAAAGCAATTGAAAGAATTTTAAATTCAAAAGAGTACAAAACATATCAGCAGAAAATTAAAGACAAAGCAGATGAAATAACAGCAAAGCGCAAAGAAATTCACGAAGGACTGAAAAAAGTTGAAAAAAGTATTGAATATGAAACATATATTGACGATTTTTACAA
Source organism: Acutalibacteraceae bacterium (assembly GCA_051893965.1). GTDB lineage: Bacteria > Bacillota > Clostridia > Oscillospirales > Acutalibacteraceae > UBA6857. The sequence goes on along the minus strand of JBJFHW010000296.1, from coordinate 3,673 downwards.
TTCAGAAGATGATTCTGATGAAGCCTATACAAGAGCTCGTGAAAAATTTGATAAAACCGAAGTTGGAAAACGCTATAATGAACTTGTTAATGCTTCAAATCAGTTAAATCTTGAAGAAGAACTTGAAAAGTTGGACAATGAATTTAACAATTCTGAAGCCGGGAAAGAACTTAAAAAACTTAAAAATATGAATAAAGTTATTTTAAATAACAACGCTGAAACAAGAGAAGTTTTAATTCATGAGATTCAGCACGCTATTCAAAGAAAAGAGGGTTTTACAGCAGGTTCGACACCGGAGTTTTGGAAAGAAGTGGAGAATAATTATACAGAGGGTGAATTTAAACGACTAAATCAAAATAAAGCAAAATATGACTCAATAATGAATCAATTATATGATTTCTACGGTTTAAAAGCTTATGATCTGGTCAAGGAATATATTCAACTTGACAAAGAATGGTTTGAAAATGATCTTTCGCAAAAAAGAGAAGATGAAATCATAATTCGCAGTAACGAGATTGAAAAATATGCCCAAGAACACGGATTCATTGAAGAACTGAATGCGGCTTATGAAAGTATGTCTGAAATTGATTCAGCTCATAAGCTTATTGACAAAAGAAAAGAAAGATCACCTGAAGCTCTTTATTATGACACAGCAGGCGAAATTGAAGCAAGAGATACGGAAAGTAGGGTAAATCTTTCCAAAGAAGAGAGACAAAATAAAAAACCTGATGTTTACAGAAATAATTATGTTTTTTCTGACGGATTTTATAAAGATAACAACGGAAAGGTTTTGTATTCTCTGAAAGGCGTTAGCCGAGAAGAAGTAAATAAATTACAAAGCATTGGCAAAAAAAGTGTCAATCAATTTTCAGATGACGATATAAAAAAGTCTGAGAAATGGGCAAAAATATTCTATAGAGATTTAGGGGAAAAGTCACCATTTTTCCGGTCTTGGTTTGGGGACTGGAGAGAATATGATAGAACACTTGTTGAAGTCGCAAAAGTCAAAGGCTTTGTACGAGGACAAACAAAAAATCTTGATACAGGTTGGAATATAAATGTGTCTGGGAAAGTTTCAAATGAAACGCATCATTATAGTAAACAAAGTGTATCCGCTCTTCCGTATATTGAATATATCAATGATATTGTTCAAAAAGCGGTTCTTTTAGATACATACTCCATATTTCCATCTAAAAGTGAAAATTCTCTTTTTATGCATTCTTTTTATGCAATTGCAGACATAGGAAATGGAAAACAATTGTTAAAATTGTATGTTGAAGAAATGCTTGATCCAAATTCTGAAAAAACAGGCAAAAGAGCATACAAACTTAAAAATATAGAAAAACAGCAGATTGGTGTTCGGAGTTCACACAAAAGTGCTAGCTCTATCACGCAATCTGCTGATATAAAAACTATATCAGATTTGTTTAAAGTTGTCAAGCAGAAAGATAAAGATTTCAAGCCAAATAAAGCGAATAAATTACTTTTGAATGAAAATGGAACACCAATGATTCTTTATCATGGAACATTTGACAATTTTACTGAATTCAAACAATCTGAATTACGAAGCAGAGAGGGATCGTTTTTCTTCGCCCAAAATAAAGAAGATGCCGAAGCATACGGCGATAATATTATGCCGGTATATGTTAAACTGAATAATCCGATAGATTATAATGATATGCCAAGTGAAATTTATCGTCTTACGGACAAGAAATCACAAGTTGAAGCGCTTAAAAAACTCGGATATGACGGTTGGATTGCAGATATGGATACGGGTTGGGGTGAAGTCAGCGCGTTTTATCCTGAACAAATTAAATCTGCTGAAATTAATCAAGGCACATTTAATAAAGAAAATCCCGATATAAGGTATTCGCTGAGACATTCGCTCGGAATAACCGAACTTGAAAAACAAAACAAAAGTCTGCTCCGGCAAAACAGAGAATTTGAAAGAATCATTGATGATCTTCAAAGGCAGATAAAAAATCCCGAGTGGAATCATATTGTTGATTTTGATAAGGTTAAAGCTGTTGCAAGAAAATTGAAAAATGAATACAATTCAACAATTAATATTACTGAGCTTTCAAGTGATTTAGGCGATTTCTTTAATATGTTTGCAAACAGTAAAGAGATCAATCAGGATATTATTAATACTCAAATTTCAGATATTGCTCACAAGATTTTAAAATCTTCAAAAAATATGCAGCCGCAAATTTCCGAGTACAGCAGAACGATTTTAAAAGACATTCGCTCTGTCGGTATTACTTTGAGTGATGAGCAGAAACAGGAAGCTGCAAACCGTTTCGGTTCATATAATGAATTCAAAAAAGCTTCATTCGGCTCATTAAGTCTCAGGAACAACGGTGTTTCACTTGATACAAGATGGCAGGAGCTTTGCGAAACTTATCCGGGCGTGTTTGATAAAAATGTGAGCGAAGCCGATCAAGCTGTTTTACTCTTTGAAACTGTTAAAGCATTGAAAAATACATATAACGATGAAAACGGTTTTGATTATGACAGCGCACTTGATATGCTGACGGGCGAAATTTACGAAGCATATTTTGAAGTGCCGGAAACAAAAAGTCTCTCAAGTGATTATCAAAGAAAGCTTGCAAAAGCAAAAGTTGAATACAGAGAAAATCTTGATGCAGCAAAAAGGCAATATAAAAAAGAAAATCTTGAAATGCTCAGAGCTGCAAGGCAGGAATACGGAAAAAATCTTGCCGGAATCAGACGGGATTTTGACGAACAGCTTTTGAAAAACAAAGCGAGGTATGAGCAGAGAGTAAATAACATGGCTGATACCAATCTGAGGGCAAAAGCAAGAGAAAATATTAAGCGCAGGGTGAAAAGGCTTGATGTTTTGCTCCGCAAGCCGACAAGCACAAATCATATACCTGAGGGCTTTCAAAAAGCCGTGCTTGATTTGTGCAGTATGTTTACAGAAAACACAAGTGTGTTTGACTATGAGCGACTTGACGATGTTCGAAAAGCTTATGCTGCTATTCGTGCAAATTCACCGGAAGAGGAAACTTCTATATCGGGATCTTATGATTTTGATATTGAAGATGATCTTGAAAGACTGAAAAAGTTCATTAAAGGAAAAAGACTTTCGCAGCTTTCATTGTCAGAACTTTCAACGATTCGTGATATTCTTGATCATTTCAGTGCGGTTATCAAAAACGAAACAGAAATTTTTGTTGACGGAAAAAAGCAATATTTTGATACTGTCGGAAGCAAAGCACTCAGGGAGATGCAGGCAAAGGGGATTAAACGCAGTCGATTGGGTGACAATAAATTGAAAACAATGTATGCTGTTGATAATCTTACTCCGGTTTATGCTTTTAAAGAGGTCGGCGGAACACTTGAAACCATGTTTGATGACATCAGAAAAGGTCAGGACAAGTATGTCAAAAATCTGCAGCCTGCAAAGAAGTTTCTTGAAAATACATTTGAAAAATATCATGTTAAAAGCTGGCTTGATATAAGCGGCGATGTTCTTGAACTTAAAACTTCAAGGGGAGAAGAATTAACTTTTACCCGAGAACAGGCAATGCTTATTTTTGCAACTGCCAAGCGTGAACAAATGAGCGGACAGGAAAGTAAACATTTGCTCTCCGGCGGTATTGTTTATGAAGATCAGATTGTCAAGAACAAAAAGAATGGCGGTAAACCG
>JBJFHW010000295.1:0-8177 GCA_051893965.1 Acutalibacteraceae bacterium | reverse complement strand
ATTTTGCCGCAGGCAAAATCACCGCACCTTTTCACTTTTCACTCTTACCTCTTACTTCAAGTTTGAATTGATTCAAACTTTATCCTCTGCACTTTTTAAAACCGTGTCAATATATTTCTTTGAATCGTTTATATAGCCTTCAAGCTTTTGGTTTACGGTTTGATAATCGATGTTTTCGCACGGAAGAAGCGTGTCGGCAATTCTGTCCGTAAGACCGAGACTTTCAAGCAAATCGGTCATTCTTGTGTTGATTGCTTCCTGCCTTAAACAAACGAAAAACTGTTTTTCAAAAATCAGCGAAAATGCCGTTGCATGAAAGGAGTTTGAAAGAACTGCCTTTGCACCGAAAATCAGCGATAAAAACCCAAGCGGCCCCTCCTGCTCAAAGCATCGGTCGCACCAGTCGCACGAAAGCACGCTGTAAATTTTCAGTCCGTGCTCTTTGGCATAAGAAACAGCAAGGTTTTTGACTGTTTCGCTTCGGTCGAAGTCATAAACCAAAAGGTACTCTTCATCATATGAGGACTTTTCAAAAAGCTTCAGCCACTGCTCTTTGCCAAGCAAAAAAACGGGATCAAGAACCGAAACCGCCTCGCTTACACCAAGGCTTTCGGCAAGCGCGACGCCGCTTTTTTCACGCACAGAAACGAAATCCAATCTTTTCAGCCATGTGCTGATTTTTTCTTCATATCCGTCATAGATCTTTTCAGTCGAAAAGCTTGCGGCATAAGACGCTTTGATTTTGTTTTCGGGAACAAAATCAAGATAAAACGCAGGGTCTTTTCCGTTTTTGAAAAAAGTGTTCCAGATCTGGTCACTGCCGGCAAAATAAACATCTGCCGCGGGCAAATCCGCTTTCAGCTCTTCATTTGAAGCATAAGTTTTATCAGTTACGGGAAGATATTCTCTTGTGAAATCATCGAATTCTTTTTTTCTTTTGGATTTTCTTGCTTTGATTCTTCCCGGAAGCTTTGCAAGGTTATAGGCGGTTCTGACAAACGGCTTGTCAAAAGCCGGGTTCGCCACACCCGAAAGCTTATAATGTATAAGATAGTCCGGCTTATAATCAATAATTTCGGCATCGTGACCGAGTGAGCGCAAATAGGTGCAAAGCGCATAAGCCTGAAGACTTGCGCCGGTGTTATAAACATCATGGCAGGTTATGGTTTTAATCTTCATCGTTTTTCACCATAGCGTATATTTTTTCAATTTGAGAAGAATTTGTGTAATCTCTTTTTTTCGTGTTGTCCGAAAGCTTTTGAAGCAAATTCTTATCACGGATGATTTCGGCGATACCGTCTGCGCACTTTTCGTTTTCAAGCGGAACGATCATGCCGTCAAAGCCGTTTTCAAGCTGACTTTTGCTTGTTGCAAAATCGGTGATAATCACAGGCTTATTCAGAATCTGCGCTTCTCTGACCGTCACCGCCTTGCCCTCAAACCGGGACGGCTGAACATAAACATCGCAGGCTTTGATATACGGATAGGGATTGACCTTTTTGCCAAGAATGACAACGCGGTTTTCCATGCCGGCTTCGGCAATTTTTTGCCTGATAAGCTCCTCATCTCCGCCGTAGCCGACAAGGTACCATTTGATATTGAGCCCCTTTTCGGTTACCCGCCTGCAAATATCGGGCACATTATCAAAATTTTTTGCATTGCTGAAACGGCCGACAGAAAGAAGAACGGTTTCGCCGTTTTCCTTTTTCATCTCTTCGGCCTCAAATTCGTCCGCTCTTTTTTCAACAAACGGCTTTGAAAGAATGTTTTCAATAACAATTGATTTTTCGCTCAAATCCGGATAGACCGCATCAAAAGCCTGCTTGCAGCTTTCGGAAACGTTGACGATGGAATCAATTTTTTTATATATCAGCCGGTCATAACGTTTATCGGGATTCAGAGTTTTGTAATCGGTATGATTCCATGCAGCTTTCACTTTGGCATTCACTTTGTTCACAAGAACATCGGGAACACCCAAAAAAGATACAGCCAAGTCATATTGTCCGGGAATTTCAGGCAAAAGACTTTGCAGAAATTTTGACGTATATTGCATTGCCATCCAGACACCCTGTTGTTCACCGGATACTATACAATGAGCTTTCAGCGCCAATTTTGACATGATTCTTCTGAATGCGAACCGTATTTTAGAGCCATTTATCAAAGTCTTTATCGGTGTGTCAAATGTTCTGTATTTCTCCATTTCGTCAAGTACGTTGACTTTATCCGGTATCAACGGCAAAAAATCTCCCTCATGGCGATATAAAAACAGACTTACTTCGTATTTTTCATAGTCAAAGCTATCAAGCAAACCCAACAAGCTTCGTTCGGCACCGCCTATAAACATGGACGGCATTATCATTAAAACTTTCTTTTTCATTTTGTCTCCTGAATCGGACGTATTTCAAGTTTCCTCGATTGGGTCACAACCGAACCGTCGGGAATCACACCGCTTACCACACAGCCGGCGCCAATCACACAATTATCTCCGATTTTTGTGTTTTTTAAAATGGTTACATTCGCCGCAATCCAACAATTATTTCCGATTTGTATGTTTCCGCAGGAATGTTCCGGCAAAACACCTTGCTTTGAATTATAACGATGATTATTATCAAAGATCTTAACATTCGGGCCGAACTGGCAGCCGTCTCCGATTTCAACTTTTGATTTACAGCTGATCATCATGCCTTCATTGAAATAAACACCGCTTCCGATTTTCAAAACTGCGCCTTTGTCAACAATAAGTACACATCTTCCGTCACTGATTATCCTGCCGTTAAAACATACTTCTCCGGTGCGGTTAAAAACCATTTTTGTGTTAAAACCAAACAATTGAAATCCGTTTACCGTCAGATTCGGGCATTGAAACAATCGTATTCCGAGCAATCGGACTTTATTATATAAAAGTTTAAAATAAGGTTTCATATTCATTCATCTCTTATGAAAAAAATTTGTGCCTAATAATTTGTGAAGCGGCTTCGTCAGCTTGCTTCTTATAATTGTTTTCTTGCTCATCCAGCTTTTTGAATACCAATGAATACTCAGCGTGTTTTCCGTTTTATTCAGCGTTCCTGTCGGGTCGTCATACGGGTTCATATATTCCGCCGGCAAAATTTCTGCGCCGGCAACATTCTGCCTTTTTCCATTCGGAACAAGCCCGAGATTCAAAAGCGCCTTTGTGTTAAGGTGCGGGCAGCCGATGATTTCAAAATCACCGTTTTCATCGGGTTTAAAATTCAAATATAAATTGAGCATTTCCTGAACAACGCTTTGATTTTTCTCCGAACCGAAACCCTCTCCCGTGTTGACAAATTCATCGGTTTCAAAGCCGTAAACCGCTTCATATTTTAAAAATTCATCGGGAGAACGCAAAAGCTCAACATCGGTGTCGAAATAAAATCCGCCCTGCTCGTTGATAACAACCAGGCGCACAAAATCGCTTAAAAACGCGTACTTTTTGTTGTCAAGGCAATACTTTGCATACGGATATTTCTGAACGTCAAAATTATCCTCGTTCCACTCGATGATTTCATAATCCGGGCAATATTTTTTCCAGCTTGCCATACACTTCTGAGCAAATGCCGGTTTTTCTTTTTTGCCGAACCAACAATAATGAATTTTTTTTGGTATCATAACTTTTCTCCCTTTTAAATATACCAGCCGAGGACATCACTGTAATAGTGCATATCCCAGTTAATGGCCATCTGGTAGTAATACCAGAGGCAATAAAGCACGCCGAATACAGCAATAACAATCGTTCTTGTGTTACCTTTGAAGCACAGTTTAAATATCGCCGGATAAGAAATTAAAAGATAGATGGCAAAATATTCAGAGAAACGAGCCAAAAGCAATCCACCTGCAATGGTAGCGGCAAGATAAATGCCCGCATAAACAAAAGTAAAATTAATCGCAATGGCATAGGCTCTGTTTTCCGTTAAATCTTTATTCTTTCTAAAAATAAAAGCCAATATACACGGTATTACAGCAACGAAAAATCGAAGCACATTAACGCCCGCTGAATTCGCCATAATCTCCATATTAGACTCAAATTCGGTGCCTTCAAAGAAAATCTGCATTCCGCTCAGAATCGGATTCAGGAAAAACATTGCAACGGAAAATCCGACAATTACAACATACATCAAACGACTGAACGGCTTGATAAAGGAAACCGCAAGTGCAAGGAACATAACATATGCCGTTGTGTGGAACTGAGCGGCAAATAGGATAAGCAATATATACCAGATATATTTTTTATTCAACAGCAGCTTATATCCGGCAAATAGAATCGTAACTGCTATAAACTGTCGGATTCCGTTAAACATATAGCAATATTCAACAGAAGCAACAAAAAGAAAAAGACTGATGCCCGGCATTTCGGAATAATCTTTAATGATGTATAATATTAAGGATATGTGAATGATTGCAACAATGAGAAAGAAAAAGTTAACGTCGGGATAAATCATTTTCACAATTCCCTGGAAAATGTAATATCCACGTTCATAAGTATCAACGGAAAAAGCCTTTTCCCATGAAAAATCAAGATTATTGAATATAGTTGTATAGTTGTTTGTGTCTCCGATAAATCCGCTTCTCAGACCGATCAGAACCACCATCGGAAGCTGTGAAATAAACAGCGAAACAAACGTCGGACGAACATATTCCCTGCCGTTTCTTATTCCTTTTTTAACAATAAACCAATACTTCCATGTGAGAGAAACAAATATAGTCCAAAGAAGGATTGCTATCCATACGATCATTTTCTCTCACCTCTTTCTTAGAATCAAAATTTTTTATCAAATTTATCTGTTCGTTATTTGTTAAGCAGCGCCGGTGCTCTGTACTCCTTAACAACGCTGCCGATTTCTTTTCTCAGTTCTTCTTCCGTCATGCTTGTTGCCTTTTCCAGTATGGCAAGATGCTTTAAAAGTTCCTGAGCCGAAACCGTTGGCGGATGACCGATAAAAATCAGGTCGTTCGGCGTTTTTTCAATTCCCTCTGAATCAAGAAGCAATTCTTCAAAAAGCTTTTCGCCCGGTCGAAGTCCGGTATATTCAATTTTAATGTCAACATCCGGCTCGAAGCCCGAAAGCTTAATCATATTTCTTGCAAGATCATCAATTCTGACCGGTTCACCCATATCGAGAACAAAAATTTCGCCGCCCTTTGCAAAAGCGCCTGCCTGAAGCACAAGCGAAACCGCTTCGGGAATTGTCATGAAATAGCGTATGATGTCTTTATGCGTAACCGTCACGGGACCGCCTGCTTCAATTTGCTTTCTGAAAAGCGGAATTACACTGCCGTTGCTTCCGAGAACATTGCCGAAACGCACCGCCGCATATTCGGTCCCGGAGCGGTCGTTCATCATTTCGATGATCATTTCGCAGATTCTTTTTGAAGCGCCCATCACATTGGTCGGGTTAACCGCCTTGTCGGTTGAAATCAGCACCATTTTTTCCGCGCCGAAATTGTCTGCCGCAAGGGCAACATGATAGGTTCCGAAAACATTGTTTTTAATCGCTTCAAACGGCGATTTTTCCATCAGCGGAACATGCTTGTGCGCCGCCGCATGATAAACGATCTGCGGGCGGTATTTTTTGAAAACATAGTTGACTCTCTCCTCGTCACGCACCGAACCGATGAGCACGGTAAGATTCAATGCCGGGAAATTTCTTTTCAGCTCCTGCTGAATGTCATAGGCATTGTTTTCGTAAATATCAAAAATAATCATCTGCTTCGGCTCATATTTTGCAAGCTGTCGGCACAGCTCGCTGCCGATGGAACCGCCGCCGCCCGTTACAAGAATGACTTTGTTTTTCACAAAACCGCTGATCTGGTCATTGTCAATTTTAATGCTGTCTCTGCCGAGCAGGTCGTCCACTTCAACCTTACGGATTTTCTGAATATCCACCTCACCGCTTGCAAGCTGTGAAATTGCGGGGAGAATCTGAATCTGACAATCGGTCTGCTGGCAGATGTTAATGATCTCCCTGCGCTGGGACGGCGTTGCCATCGGCATGGCAATGATAATTTCTTCCACCTTATACTTTTGCACATTTTCAACAATGGCTTCTCTGCCGCCGACAACCTTGATTCCATGAATAAAACGGTTTTGCTTGAGTCTGTCATCATCAATCAGGCAAACGATTTTGTTTGAAGAATGAACACTGTTCTGAAGCGACCGGATAATGGATTCTCCGCTTCTTCCGGCGCCGATGAGCATCGTCCGCTTCCTGTCTTTGACGGTTCTCATGGCAAGCGTGCGGAAAATTCTGCTTGCAAACCGGATACAGCAGATTCCGGCAATCAGCAAAAGCAGTTTCATAATCGGATAGCTGTTCGGCAAATCATAGGGTGAAAAATAAATATAGACCATTTCTGCCACAACCGAAAAAGTGCAGGCAAAAATAATCCGTATCAGCTCTCCGACACCGGCAAAAGCCCATAAGCTGTTATACAGCCTTGCCAAAAGGAAAATGAAAATGGTAATACCAATGGAAACCGGGCAAATCATTTTAAATGACTGCAAAAAGCCTGAATTTGCAAATGCAATGTAATCAAATTCAAAACGAAGCATCAATGCGCCGAAACCGCTTAAAAATACCACGGCAACATCAAAAACAATGAACGCAAGAACCATTACCCATCTGATTTTTTTTGCACTTTCGGAAAACCTTTTTTCTTTCAATTTTTTCACTCCAATTTAATGCCGAAATTGTTATTATAAACTTCTTTTTAGCCAAAAAGCTTTTTAAAAAAAGCATAAACGGCAAGAATCTGCCGACGGCAAAAAACAAGCCTACTCCATATCTTTTCAAAAAACTGCCATATAAAATTCCTTTTTCCGATTTTCTTGCCTTTTCTGACTGCGCCCGTGCAAACAGCAAGAATCTGTCTGTTTTCAATCGGGCCTTCTTTTATGCTTTGAGCGTCGCCGACAGCATAAAAGAAGTTTTCCTTTGTTTTCACAACCCGGTGAAGAATAAACTTTCCGTTTTTTCTGCGGTAAAAAACGATGTCGCCGACGCGCGGCTTTTTTTTCATTTCTTCAAGCAATACCGCGTCCCTGCCGTCCGCAAGAAAAGGCGCCATGCTGTTTCCCGTAATTCTGAGCTTTACCTGCTTGCCCGAGGCAAGTTCTTTTTCCATCAGCCGAACGGTCTGACTGTCGCTGATTTCCGGGTTGACTCTGCCTGTAATTTCAAGCTTTTCAAGCAGTTTTTTGCGCTTGTTTGCCGTTGCAATTGTGCCTTTCGGCGACGTGCCGTTTTCTTTCAGATACGCTTTTAACCGGGCAAAGCAATAATACAAATAAAGGCTTTTATGTTTTTCGGCTTTTGGATAAGCCGAATAAATCACTTCTTTTTCCGGAAAAACTCTTCTGAAAAGCGGCAGCTTCTTTTTCCCGGAAACCGCATAGTCATAAGTAAGCTGAGCACTGTGAAGCCTGTCTTTGTCGCTGTTGCCGAAAATGCCCGCATCAAGAATATCGTCTGCAAAAGCATCGCAGTCGGGTTCATACACCGAAAAATCAAACGAAAAATCCGCCCTGTCAAAGCCGAGATATTGAAAGCCGGTTTCAAAAACGCTTGCCGCAAAAAGTTCGGCTCTTATTCCTTCCAGTTTTTCAAATATAAAATCATAATGGATTTCATCGTTTTTTGCTTTTGAAAAAATAAGTATATCGCATATCTGCCTGATTCCGACGCCGCCGCGGATAAAATGCTTGAAAGCGTGGCAGATCAGATACAGCAAATGATAATCTGCATCCAGAGTCAGAAGCGCTGTTCGGTTCACACTCTGTCTGACAACATGACTGCGAAAAGGAGCAAAAATGCTGTCAAGCTCTTTTCCGAGTTCTCCGCTTTCGCAAAACGGCTTTGCCGAAACCTCAAGAATCAGCGGTGTTAACGTATCGGCAAAACGCATCTGCCCGTTTTCATTTTTCTCAAGCGCAAAACCGTTTTGTTCAAGCTCTTTTGCAAACTCTTCAAAACAATTTTCGGCAAGTATGATGTCCTCATCGCATGAAGTTCTTAAATCAGGCTCTTTCCAGAAGCTTCGCAGAATGATTCCTTTAACGCAAACCGCACCGAGCCTTTGCGCATTTGTCTTTTGATAAACATCAAGAAACCGGTATGTTTTGCGCACCTGCACAGAAAGCTGCGTGATTACCGCCTGTT
>JBJFHW010000294.1:0-8196 GCA_051893965.1 Acutalibacteraceae bacterium | reverse complement strand
CGATAGCAAGTGCCTACTTCATGCTTTGTCGGCTCAATTTTAATCAGAGCACCTGCCTCTTTCATATCTTCAACAATGGCTTTTCTGCACTCCATAAGGCTCATGCCGGCATATTTGCCTGCCTTTTCGTTCATAAAGCCGTCGTCGGTCATGACATTGATAACAGGAAGATTGCATCTTAAACCGACCTCAAAATCGTTGGGGTCATGGGCAGGCGTAATTTTAACGGCACCCGTTCCCTTATCCATTTTTGCATACGTATCGGCAACAATCGGAATTTCTCTGCCGATTACGGGAATGATTACGGTTTTGCCGATTAAGTGCTTATATCTTTCATCATCAGGGTGAACCGCAACGCCTGTATCGCCCGGAATGGTTTCGGGACGGGTTGTTGCCACTTCAATATAACCGGTGCCGTCGGCAAAAGGATAGCGAAGATGCCAGAAATTGCCGTCATGCTCTTCATATTCAACTTCAGCATCGGAAATGGAAGTTTTGCAGTGCGTGCACCAGTTGATGATTCTTTCTCCGCGATAGATCAGGCCTTTTTCATAAAGGTTGCAGAAAACCTCGCGAACCGCCTTGGAACAGCCTTCGTCAAGCGTGAAGCGTTCTCTGTCCCAATCGCAGGAGGAGCCCATTTTTTTCAGCTGCTGAATGATTCTTCCGCCGTATTGCTCTTTCCATTTCCATGCTCTTTCAAGAAAAGCTTCTCTGCCGATGTCTTCTTTTGTGACGCCCTCTTCTTTCATGGCGGCAACAATTTTAGCTTCCGTTGCGATGGAAGCATGGTCTGTTCCGGGAAGCCAGAGCGCATCATAGCCCTGCATTCTTCTGAAGCGAATCAGAATATCCTGAAGCGTGTTGTCAAGGGCATGTCCCATGTGAAGCTGTCCTGTTATGTTTGGCGGGGGAATTACGATTGTATACGGTTTCTTTTTCGGGTCGGGCTCGGCGTGGAAATATTTTCCGTCAAGCCAGAATTGATAAATACGATCTTCAACGTCTTTCGGATCATACTGCTTTGCAAGTTCTTTTGCCATTGATTTTTACCTCCAATAAAAATAAAAAAACGCCCTGACAAAAGTCAGGACGGAAAAATACCGCGGTACCACCTGAATTCGGCACGCATAAGCGCCGCACTCTTTTTTCTTTAACGCAGAATTACGCCGGGGTCTAATGAGAAAAATCCGTTCTTCCCGGGGCTTTCGGGCGACATTCACACTTTTTGCTTTGAGGCTTTCACCAACCGCCTTTTCTCTGAAAAGCCAAAGAAGTGCTACTCTTCCCGAACGAACGCCGTTACTGTTATTAACCGTAATTTTAGCATAGTTTTTTACCTGTGTCAAGGGAGAAAATCTCAATTATTTGCTTATTAAATTATTCTTACCCTTGCCAAAATTTTTATGTTATGTTATAATTACAAAAGTATTGAAAAGAAAGGAAGCCTTATTCATGAATATTTGGCATGACATTTCACCGAAAAGGATTCGCCCTGATCAATTTTATGCTGTTATTGAAATTTCAAAAGGCGGAAAAAATAAATATGAACTTGACAAGGAAACCGGTATGCTCAAGCTTGACAGAGTGCTTTTTACCTCAACGCACTATCCGGCAAACTACGGCTTTATCCCCAGAACCTATGCAAGCGACAACGACCCGCTTGATGTTCTTGTTCTTTGCAGCGAACAGATTCATCCGATGACAATTGTTGAATGTAAGCCGATCGGTGTTCTGAAAATGATTGACGACGGTCTGGCAGATGAAAAAATCATCGCCGTTCCCATCAATGATCCGAACTATAATTCATATGAAGATGTTTCCATGCTTCCCGTTCATCGTTTTGACGAAATCAAGCATTTCTTTGAAGTTTATAAAACGCTTGAACATGACAAGAAAACAACGGTTTCCGAAATCAACGGTGCTGAAGAAGCAAGAAAAATTATCTCCGACTGTATGGATATGTATATAGAAAATTATCAAAGATAAAAATACAGTTGTCAGAAAAAATCTGATATATTTTTGCAAAAGTGGTGGTTGTTTTGAAAAGATATTTAATGCGAGCTCAAATGGCATATGACAAAGTTTACAGTCCCCATGATGTTATTCTGAATAATCTTATGGGCGGAAATATCGGTAATTGGCTTTATCAATACAGTCTTTACAGAGCTTTAATGACGGATGAAAACGTTGCAATTGATGCATTTGATTTTAATAAAAATTCAATGGATAAGGATTTTATAGATAGGGTCAATGAACAATATGACGCTTTTATTCTTCCTCTGGCAAATGCTTTTAAGCTTAGCTTTAAAGAGGAACTGATTAAGCTTACAGACTTTATTTCAAAGCTGAAAATTCCTTGTATTGTTATCGGAATCGGAATTCAATGTAAACTCGGAAAAGATTTCAGTCAGGCTTTTGAGCTGAGCGATCTTGCCAAAAAATTTATCAAAACCGTTCTTGAAAAGTCCGCAATAATCGGACTCAGGGGCGAAAACACCGCAGAATTCTTTAAGTCGCTCGGATTTAAAGAAGATGTTGATTATACCATAATCGGCTGTCCTTCCATGTATATGCACGGCGCTCATCTGCCCGAGCCTTCACCGTTCGTTTACAGCGATGACAAGCTTTATTCCTATAATTCCAAGGTTGAGCATGAAAACAACAAAATTATCTCTCTTTTGGGCGGTTTTACAAAAGAACATTCCAATTATGTCTATGTTCCGCAGCGTCTCGGAGACATTATCAGATGCTATTACGGCATGGATTACAGAAAGAATTATATTACCCCTCTTTCGGGCGACAGATTCTTTAATGAAAAAAATGCCGTGTGCTTTGCCAATGTTCCCTCTTGGATAAATTATATGAAAGAAAATGTTGATTTTTCAATAGGAACACGCATACACGGAAATGTTGCCGCCGTCCTTGCAGGAGTACCGTCACTGATTATCGCAAACGATCAGCGCGTTGCGGAACTTGCACAGTATCACAACATTCCTTTTGTTACCATTGATAAAATCAATAAAAAAGATACGATTGAACATCTGACAGACGGAGTTGATTTTTCATCTGTCAACAAAGGACATAGAGAACGCTTTAATCATTTTGTGGATTTTCTTGAGAAAAACGGTCTTAACACCGCATATTCCAAAAACAGAGACGTAAAAGAAGTCTATTTTGACCAAGTTCAGAATGCATTAGATTTCTCAACCGATGTTTTAGCTTTTAAGGCTTTGAATAACGCGCAAAAAATTAAAAGAACGCAGGATGTTGCTGTTTTTTATGCAACGGAGCTCAGAAACAGCAATCTGCAAATTAAAAAACTAAAAGCAGAAAACCAAAAATTAAAAACCGAAGCAGTTCCAAAAGCGGCAGACGGAGAAGAAGCAAAAGCTTCAGATAAAAAAGGATTTTTTTCAAAGTTTTTTAAATAAAAAGTGACTGCCGCATTTAATAAATATTTATGCTTTAATTGGTTGAAAACATAAAAAAGCCAAATGTTTTACTTCAATCTTGAAAACATTTGGCTTTTATTTTTTTGCGAATGCTGCCGTTTATTCTGCAGCCACCGTTTCTTTTTGCGTTATGAATTTGTCAATAAACGCATCTAACTTTGCTTCATATGCTTCTTTTCCGAAAACAAAGCTTTGCGCATGGTCTGCCCCGTCAACAATCAGAATGTCTTTATAAGGACTTGAACACGCTTCATAAACAAGATTTACCATATAAGTCGGCACAAAAGCATCACCGCCACCGTGAACAAACAGCATCGGCACCTTAGCCTTTTTCACGCTTTCAAGCGCGCTGGTATCTCTAAAATCATAGCCGGCTTTTTTCTTGTTGATGGAATTGACAATGTTTAAAAGCGGCTGTTCGGGTATTCCCATATCATGAAGCTTATAGCGAAATTCGTCCCATGCGCTTGTGTAGCCGCAGTCGGAAACAATCATCTTGACATTTTTGCTCAGCTTCTCACTGCCGCTCATAAGCATAACCGTTGCCGCACCCATTGAAATTCCGTGAACAATAATTTCAATGTCATCGCCGTAAGTTTCTGTCAGATAATCGAGCCATTTGAGGCAGTCCTCATATTCAAAATGTCCGAAGCCTATGTATTTGCCCTCGCTTTCGCCGGAGGACACATGGTCGCACATGAAAACATTGAAGCCCTTTTCAAGATAATAGCGCGTAATGGAGCAATATTCATCGCGTCCGTTGCTTCTGTAACCGTGGGAGCAGAAAACAAACACCTTTGACGGCTTTTCGGGCTTAACAAGATAACCGCAAAGTTTCTGGCCGTTGTCGGAGATGATTGAAAACTTTTCATATCCGTATTCCTCAAGCCACTGACGATTTTTGCCGTTTTCATCTTTCAGGGCACTGACATCCGCGCCCGATACCTTATCGGCAAAGCCCTGCGGCACCGTCCATTTTCTGTCAACCAGAAGTTTGTCAATCACATCAAAAAGAAGTACTGCCGTTCCTGCTGCCGCCGCAGCCGTTGCAGCTGTGCCGATGATTATTTTTGTTGATTTTTTCATCGTATTCACCTTTCATTATATTGAATTATATATTAAACCTGTGTATACGGCAATGCCTTTGCATATACTTTAATCTTTTTATCGTCAAAACGAACAACATCTTTTGATGAAAGGCAAAGCGGATTTTCGTTTCCTTTTGCCCCGCAGTCAAGATGTTTGTTCAGATAAAGCTTGATAACGCCGTTTCTTTCACGAACCGCACAAATCTGAACAACATCATGCGCAGTCACTTCTGAAACGATCTCGGTGTTTCCTACCCGGAAGAAATATTTGCCGTTCTTCAGCCCGAGTTCGATTTCATCACCCTGCTTATAAAGCAAATCACTGCTTTCGCCGCCGGTGGTTGCAACAATTGAAAATTCTCCGCTTCCCGATATACAGCCGTCGGGAATCAGATCGTTTTCATAATAGCTGAATTGAATGTCACATTCGCTTTCAAACAGCATGCTGTCTTTCACCGAGCAAAGCGTATAGCTCTGAGCAGTTTCAAACTCTTTTTCAAAAGTCAGAACAACGCTTCGGTAATCATCAAGAAGTCTGCACGAAACAATTTTATTCTGCGGACAAGTAATACTGTCTGCAACAACCGTCTGATTGAATGTTACTTCAAGTTCGTTCTTTGAAAGCGTTTTAACATATTCGGCTTTCATGAATTTCATCTTCTTGCCGAATGATAAAATCTTCGTCTGATAAGGGGCAAGCATAACGCTGACCGTATCGCCGTAGCTGTATTTGCCCTGAGAGCCGTAATTGTTATACGGCAAAACGATGCAAAGTCTTGCATCACTGAGCGTTTCCTTTGCACCGATGCTGCTGTCAAGGCGCAGAACATAGTTTTTCTGTTCGCCGCTCGGGTTTCTGAGCATGACGATGCCCTCATCTTTCCCGAAAGAACCGTAGCCGTAAACCTGCATGGAGGACGGCTTTGCCCCGAACATGGTTGAATTTTTAAGCAAATGAAGATTTTCACGGATAAAGCAGAGAACGCTGTTGTTGATTCTCCATTTTTCTTCGTTCATCAGATCATAGCTGTAATAAAGTTCCCAGAACGCATTGCCTCTGCCTGCCATTGCAAACAGATAATCACGAAATTCTTCATCGGTCATTTTGACCTTTGCTTCGTTTGCATAAATCGGGTCATGGTTATAGATTCTGCTTTGCGGAAAAACAAATTTTCTTTGGCGCAAAAAGTCATAATACCTGTCGTCGCGGTAAGTCAGCATCATATCTTTTTTGGAAGCACCGGTCTTTTTGCCGTTTTCGTCTTTTTCGGCAAAGCCCATATCGTCGCTGACCTGCATCCACATGCAGTTGACAAACTGAAGCATCCATGGGCTTGGCGGCGCATAGCAGGTGAGGTTAATGAACACGCCGCCGTCGCTTTCTTGTTCAAGGCGGTTGAAAACGCCGATCCAGCGTTCCCAAGCCTGACTGTAAAAATACATATCGTCTTTTCCGCCGGTCATATGGTCATGATTGGAATTGCGGCACGGTCTTTGCATAAAGCCGTCAAGCTTCCAATATTTCAGACCGAATTTCTTTTCATAATCAACCATAAGGTCGGAGACCTTGTTGATATATTTTTCGCTTGCCACGTCAATATCAATGGATCTCTTATTGACAAAGCCGTTTCCTGCTTTTTCAATTCTTCTTGCGAATTTAATGGTGTCGGTGGTATAACCGCCGCGCGGTCCGAGCCACATGCCGAAAGAAGAGCCGAAAGCTCTTGTCAGCGCCGAGGACGGATAAAGCTCGTTGGGGAATTTTTTGTTAAAGCACCAGAAGTTCTTTTCATAATCGTTCCAGCCGTCATCAACAACATAGCAGTCAAGCGGTTTTGAGCCGACGGCAGTCATTGCCTTTTCAATTTCAAGAAAAGACTGCTCGATGTTTTCGGCTGAAATGTTCAGCATATGGTCATACCACGAATTATACTGCGTCTGAAATTCAAGCGGCTTTGCGATTTTTTCAATGTAATCAAAAAGAGCCGTATGTAAAATGACTTCATCGTCGCTCTGCGCCACGCCGCAGACCGCTTTATAGGAGGTATATTCGCCGTTCTGAAGAAGATTCGCAAGCGTCTTACCGCTGTAATACTTGACGGTGAGGCTACCTTCAATGACCGTGTTCACCGTTGCCGGAAATTCACAGCCGAAAAAGGCACTGTCAAGAAAAACCGGCTGTCCGAGAGAGAGCGCCATACCACTGATGTGCGATTTTTCCTGAGGCGGCAGACATCTTGTTTTGGCATTTATTCCGGAATGAATCGGGAAGAAATCAATATAGTCAAGCACGGTTTTTTCGCTCGGATTTTCAGATGCAAGCTTGATATATTTTCTGAACCAATGCTCGTTTTCAGCCGTTTCATAAACAAGCGTGCATGAAATAATGCTGCCCTTGACTTTAATCGGAGCAAATTCAAAGAAAAGCTTCTCTACACCGTTTTCCTCTTTTCCGAAAGTGTTTTTGATTTTCAGTCCGCTTGCCGAAACCTTTTCGCCGAAAAATCCGCCTTTGAAGTTCAATTCAAAAACTTCGGAATTGCTTTCACCCTGGATTTTTGCGCCGTTTAATTTGTTGCTCAAATAAAACGAACGGATTCTTGAGCCGGAAATTTCAAAAGTAATTTTTAAAGAAGCGTTTTCAAGCGTAACACTGTTCTTTTCAATAAGAAATGACATTTTTTTGTTGCGGCGTGATGTTTTGCCGCTTCCTTTCCTTTATTTTGTCTTTTAAACCGAAGCTTTTCAGCCGATTATGCCGTTTGCCCATTCGATAACATCGGCGCAGACCTCATCAAAGGCATCTTTTTCGTTCAGAATTTCGTGTCTGCCGTTGGCATAAATGTGCATGGTTACGTTATCCTTACCGGCATTTTTCAGTCCGTCATAAACCTGTCTTACGCCCTTGCTGTAATTACCGACGGGGTCTTCTGCGCCGGAGATGATAAGCACCGGAAGCTGTTTGGGATAGTTTTCAAACCAGTCCTTACCCGAAACACTTCCCAAAAGGTCAAACATATCACGGTAACCGTAAGCGGTGAAAAGGAAGCCGCAAAGTTCGTCTGCAATATATTTGTCAACCTGTTCGTTATCTCTTGAAAGCCAGTCGAAAGCGGTTCTGCCCTCAAATCGTTTGTTGTAGGAACCGAAAGCAAGCTTATCAATGAAAGTGCTTCTGTAATGGGTGCCTTTTCTCCACGCAATCAGTGAAGCAATTTTTGAGCCGAGACCTGCGGCGGGGTTCGGACCGGAGGTTCCGCAGAAAACAGCGCCCGAAAGCTCCGGAGCATATTTGAAAGAAAAGCTTCTTGAAACGAAAGAGCCCATGCTGTGACCAAAGAAGAAATAAGGCTTGTCGGGGAAATCTTTCTTTGCAATTTCAAGCAGCTGATGGCAGTCCTCAATGAAGTTTTTCCAGCCGTCTTTTTCGCCGAAATAGCCGAGTTCCTCTTTTGAAGAAACGCTCTGACCGTGGCCGAGGTGATCGTTGATATAAACAGCAAAACCGTTTTCGCAAAGGACATCGGCAAACGGCTCATATCTTTCAAGATGCTCAGCCATGCCGTGCGCAATCTGAATGACCGCTTTGACAGATGAAGTATCCTGCGGTGTATAGCAGGCGGCGTGAATATCGGCAAGACCCGATACGGATT
>JBJFHW010000293.1:0-8211 GCA_051893965.1 Acutalibacteraceae bacterium | reverse complement strand
ATGCGGCATAGCCCATGTTGTACATCGGAAGATCACCGATGTATCTTCTGAGTTTTTCAATATATGCCGAAAGGGTGGAACCGATCATACCATAGCCCCAGCAAAGCTTCGGCCAGATGCGTTTTGCAATCGGTTCTTCGGTGTCAAAGCCTTTTTCAAATTCTCTGCGAAGCTCGGCAGCTCTTTGCGGATTGGGCTTGAATTTCTTTTCATATTTTGCTCTGAGACTTGCAGGGCATCTGACACTCGGGTCAATGGTGCCCTTTTCAATGTCATTGCAAAGCATTTCCCAATGGCTTTCCATATATTCAAACATGGTTGTCAGAAGCGTGATAACCATTGAGCCGAGATAGGTTACATCACGGTATTCAAGCGCAAAACGAAGCTGGAAATACGATATATCCGTGTTTTCACTGTCCTCGGGATAAAGAATATCAATCGGGGTCGTTGTGAAATATTTAAGAAGCGGTGTAAGATAGGTAAACGGAACCTGACCAGCACCGTTGCACTGCATGCCGTTTTCCAGTTTGTGACCGTTGAGAGAAACAACAAGCGGTCCCATCTGGGTCGGAAGCTTATCAAAAATGCCTTGTTTTTTAAACCATCTTGCCGCACAGGCAGGCGTTGCCGCAAAGCCCATGCACTGCATATTCCAAAGATCTCTTGCGGTTTTCGGCTGAAGCTTGGGCTTGCCGACAGAGCCTGACGAAGAGGTATAACGAATGACTTTTGAAGAAGTGATGATGTTTTTTTCGCCCTTTTCAACCATGCGGTCAATAAGCGGCGCATAATCCTCAAAGGTTGAAAGAGGAACCTTATCCTGATATTCACGAATTGAATTAATGTTGGCAAAGTCGTATTTTTTGCCGTATTCACAATTCTTGTTTTTCTTCATGATTTTTTTGAGCGTTTCTTCCTGAGTCTGAACTGCAACGGAAGTGAAATGTTCAAATCCTTTGAAAACAAGATTTCCGAGAAATACACCGTAATCTGACGTAAAAGACATATTTTCTCCTCCTGAGTATTATTTTATTATCAGAGCAAAACTTAAATTCACTCATTTATAATATGATAACACAGTATAAAACAATTTGCAAGTAAGAAAAGATAAAATTTTAATAAATTATGAACGCAAAAGCATAAAATATTCGCTGCCAAAATAAACAGAAAGTGACGAAATTTTTCGCCGGCTATCGCTTCCGGTTAAAAATTCGTCACATCGTTGATTATGAATTGGAAAGTGCATCAAGCGACTGCTTTTTGAGATAAGCGTGGATAAATCCGTCAAGTTCTCCGTCCATAACCGCATTGATATTGCCCATTTCATAACCCGTGCGGTGATCCTTTGCAAGGGTATACGGCATGAATACATACGAGCGGATCTGACTTCCCCAGCCGATCTCCTTTTGATCGCCCTTGATGTCTTCAATTTTATCAAGATGCTCACGCTCTTTGATTTCGATAAGCTTTGATTTGAGCATTCTCATGCAGACCTCGCGGTTCTGATGCTGGCTTCTTTCAACCTGGCTTGAAACAACAATTCCGGTCGGAATATGAATCAGGCGCACCGCCGATGAGGTTTTGTTGACTTTCTGTCCGCCTGCGCCCGACGCGCGGTAAACTTCCATTTTGATGTCTTCGGGATTGATTTCCACTTCAATGGTGTCGTCGATTTCGGGCATAACTTCAAGCGAAGCAAAGGAGGTGTGGCGTCTTCCCGAAGAATCGAACGGAGAAACGCGGACAAGGCGGTGAACACCCATTTCGCTTTTGAGATAGCCATATGCGTTTTCGCCCTCAACAATGGCGGTTGCCGATTTCAGACCGGCTTCATCACCGTCAAGAAAATCAATCGTTGAAAATTTATAGCCGTGTTTTGTTGCCCACTGGCCGTACATTCTGAAAAGCATCTGACACCAATCCTGCGCCTCGGTTCCGCCTGCGCCGGCATGGAACGTTAAGATGGCGTTCTTGTTGTCATATTCACCGGAAAGAAGCGTGGAAAGCGTCTGATTTTCAAGCTCTTTTTCAACAGCTTCAACACTTGCCGTGCAGTCATCAAGCAGGCTCAGATCACCTTCTTCGTCGGAAAGCTCAATCATAACCATTGCATCGTCATATGCGGTTTTGAGATCTTCATAAGCTTTGATTCTGCCCTTGAGCATGGAAATTCTTTGAAGCACCTTCTGGGAATTTGCAAGATCTCCCCAGAAATCTTCGGCAGCCGTTTTTTCTTCAAGAGCGGCAACCTCTTTGCTCATTTCTTCAAGACCCAATGCAGCGGCAAGCTCTTCAAGCGGCTTTTCGCTTTCTGCAAGTCTGAGCTTTAATTCTTCAAACTGAAGCATAAATAACTTCCTTTCATAAACGACGCCGGAAACGGCATCAAATAAATTTGAGTTAATTTAAGGATATATAAGTATATTTTTAAAGATAGTTTTCAGGGAATCTCTTTGCCCTATCTTAAAAAAAGGTGTATAACCTTATATATTATACACATTTATTTGAATGGAGCAATAACATTTTTGAAATTAAACGAAAAATATTGACATTTTGATACAAAATAATAAAAAGCAATTGCAATTTTCTTAAAACTATGTAAAATAAAACTATAAACTTATTATAAAACGAATCGGAAAGGAACGTAAATGAATTTCGAAAATATAACCTGCGAGGGCTGCGGCCGAAAGCTCGAAAAAAATGATGATATTGTTGTCTGCCCCATCTGTGGAACACCGCAGCACAGGGAATGTTATGAAAAAAACTCCCGCTGCGTTAACGCCGACAAGCACGAAGCAGGCTTTGAGTGGCACGCTCCGGAAAGATCGGGTTCAGACGAAAATCTTACCCTCGTCTGTCCTGTTTGTTCAGAAAAAAACAATCCCAAAAACAAAAACTGCAGGCGCTGCGGTGCTGTGCTTTCAGAAAATAATGTT
Source organism: Acutalibacteraceae bacterium (assembly GCA_051893965.1). Lineage (GTDB taxonomy): Bacteria > Bacillota > Clostridia > Oscillospirales > Acutalibacteraceae > UBA6857. The sequence continues at coordinate 5,275 of JBJFHW010000293.1, read as the reverse complement.
CAGAACGCGGACTTAAACCGAAAAGACCCCGGTGCTTTTTCAAATGCGCCCATGGGTTTTGAAAGCACCGATGATATTCCGCAACTGAGCGAGGTAATCGAATCACGCGTCAGGACGCTTGCTCCGGGAATTACGCCCGAACAAAGACAGGAAAGACTTTGCGGTCATGAAATCGGAACCACCGTTTCCTTTATCGGAAACAATGCAGCTGCATATGTAGGCAAATTCCGCAAAAAGGAAAGGCTGAACAAAAAAACGTTCAACTGGGCGGCTTTCTTTTTTACTCCGTTCTGGTTCTTCTGGCGCAGAATGTATAAAAGCGGAGCGGTTTATCTTGCCATTTCCGTTTTGATTTCCGTCCTCATGCTTAATCCTATGGAAGACTATCTGGCTGTTTATCAAAGCATCATCGACAGCGGTGCACAAAACATATCGCCCGACATGATTTCTCAGCTTTCATCGGCGATGTTTCCGGTTTTGATTCTTTATGCGGCAGAGTTCATTCTTCATCTTGTTGCCGGGTTTACGGCAGACGGCATGTATCACAGATATTGCACGGCAAGTCTTAACACGGTTGATGAACTGGAACGCACCGAGGACAATTTTTCCGCTTTAAGCTACTATCTCAAGCACAGCTCGACCGGCTTTATTGCAACGTTGCTTGCTATGGCGGTTTATTACTTTTTGCCGTCGCTTATCGGCATGATGCTTTAAATTAATTCGGCAGGCACCGCCTGCATGCTCACGCGGGATAGAAAAGAGATCGGTCTGACCATTCTGCCCGCGCAGGAAAGTTGTCATTTCGGTCGGTGCCGGCGATAAGTTCGTGCTGAAAAGTGACAATCTGCCACCGGCGCCCGTGCGGCGAAGCCGCACACTTTGCGCTGCGTCGCAGCACAAAGAACAAAACCACAGGTTTTGTCCGGGCGCCGCCCGGTTGTTTCCTGAGCCCACTGACCGTAAGGCACTGTGATGAAAAGCAATATTTTATCAAATAAATTGCAAAGGAGAAACTAAATGAAGATCAAAAAAGCCATTATCCCCGCCGCAGGCCTGGGTACAAGAGTTTTGCCTGCTTCAAAATCCATTCCTAAGGAAATGCTCAATATTGTTGACAAACCTGCCATTCAATATATCGTTGAAGAAGCGGTTGAAGCAGGAATTGAAGACATTCTGATTATCACAAACCGCGGAAAAAGCGCAATGGAAGATCATTTTGACCATTCCTTTGAGCTGGAAAGCAACCTCAGAAACAACACTTCAAAAAAGAAAATTTATGAGGATATTTTAAAGCCCGTTAACCTTGCAAATATTTATTTTATCAGACAAAAAGAAACAAAAGGTCTTGCCGATGCCATATACAGAGCCAAAAGCTTTGTCGGCAATGAACCGTTTGCCATTCTTTACGGCGACGATGTCATCACCAATCCGGGCGGAACACCGGTCATCGGTCAGCTGTGTGAAGCTTATGAAAAATACGGCGTGGGTGTTGTCGGCGTTAAGGAAGTTCCCAGAAAAGACGTCAGCAAATATTGCTCTCTTGATGTAACACCGCTTGAGGGCAATGTTATGAAATGTCATAACATCATTGAAAAACCGACTCAGGATCAGATTCTTTCCTGCTATTCCATTCTCGGCAGAGTGGTGATGCCGCCCGAAATTTTCAGTATGATTGAAAAAACACCGGTCAATGAAAAAGCCGGAGAAGTTTATTTCACCGACTCCATGGTTATGCTTGCAAAGGAAAAGGGGCTCAATGCCATTGATTTTGTCGGCAAGCGCTATGATATGGGCAACAAGCTCGGCATTATGAAAGCCAACTGCGAATTTGCACTCAATCACGATGAAATCGGCGAAGATTTCAAAGAATACATCAAACAGCTTGCAGCGTCTCTTGATTAAATAATCATAATAAAAACAAACAGCCGTCGGATTCTATGCCACATTCCGACGGCTGTATTTATCATTCTTATGATATTTGACGACCTGTATATTATTTTTCTGCCTGTTTTTTGAGGCGTTCAGTTGTCTGCCGCAAAAGTTTCATCGTTAACAAACGAAACTTCTTCGCTGCTTTCCGTTTTTTCGATTTTGATCTTTTTTTCATCAAGCAGTTTTTTCACGAGCAGAAGAACATAACACCTGAGCTTGAACAGCTTTTCCTCAAGCTTCATCATCATACGGCTTGTTCTGATTTTTTTTGAACGAATGAGCAGGGAGAGAAAACGATTGAACGTTTCGGTGAATGACAGAGCAGCAATCAACACTGCTCTTAAAGTGAGAAAACGAAGCTTATTCATACTTTTATCTCCTTTTTGAGAACATTTTGCCGAGCTTCAGCATTTGACCGGATGCGGCATAGGATTTGTCATTATAACAAAAGCCCGAGCAATTATTTTACACAGCCTGCTTTTTTTCGGTCAATTCAGACCGAATCTTCTGCCGCTTGTGCAAATCAATAATACAACCTGTATTTCAAATAAAATGTTGAAACAAGTCGAAAAGAAAATAAATTAAACAATTTTTTATAATCACCGCTCACCATAAATTTTTTAGTTAAAATAAACTTATTTTTGCTTTTTTAACCGTTTGTTTTTGCCATTGCTTATAAAATATTCGTTAGGTATTGAAATTCAGCGATTTTTAGTATAATATATACATATCATCCACGGATAAATCAACTTTTTTTCATATATTTTTGGAGGTTTTGTATGAATTACTCGCTCACAAAGAAACAAGTAAAAGAGCTTATTTCAGGAAAGCTCTCTCATTATTTCGGAATTTCCGCTGACGAAGCTTCCGATGAACAGTATTACAAGGCGGTTGCTTTGGTCGTCAAAGACCTTATGCATGAGGGTGTCAGAGAGTTCCGCAAGCAGGCAGATGACGCAAAGGCAAAAAAGGTGTATTACCTGAGCATGGAATTTCTTATGGGACGTTCGCTCAAAAACAACCTTTATAACCTGAATCTGACAAAAACATTTGAAGCCGCTTTAAAAGATATGGGTATCAGCCTTGAAAAGCTTTTTGAATGTGAACCGGATGCCGGTCTCGGAAACGGCGGTCTCGGCCGACTTGCCGCCTGCTATCTTGACGGTCTTGCCACACAGGGCTATGTCAGCACCGGTTACAGTATCCTTTATGAATGCGGCATTTTCAAGCAGAAGCTGATTGACGGCTGGCAGACCGAGCTTCCCGATTTCTGGCTGCCCGGCGGCGAAGTATGGCTGACCGCAAGAGAAAAAGACGCCGTTGAAGTCAGCTTCGGCGGCAATGTCATCGACAACTGGGATAATCAGTATCACAGCGTTGAAGTCGTAAACGACACAAAAATCACCGCCGTTCCCTATGATATGTTTGTCAGCGGCAAGGACGGCAAGGGTTACAGTATTCTGCGCCTTTGGAAATCAAAAGCACCGTCGCTTGATATGTCTCTTTTTGACCAGGGACAGTATATGAAAGCGATGGAACAGGCGGCAATGGCGGAAGTAATCAGCAAAATTCTTTATCCGTCCGACAACCACCCCGAGGGCAAGAGCCTGAGACTGAAACAGCAGTATTTCCTTGTTTCCGCTTCAATTCAGGACATCGTCAAGCGTCATCTTCGCCATTATTCAACCATGGATAACTTTGCCGAAAAGAACGCTGTTCACATCAACGATACTCACCCCACCCTCTCCATTCCCGAACTGATGCGTATTCTTCTTGACGAATGCGGCTACGGCTGGGACGACGCATGGAAAATTGTCACAAATACCGTTGCCTACACAAACCATACCGTTATGAAAGAGGCGCTTGAATGTTGGTCGGAAGATCTGCTTCGTTCCCTTCTTCCGAGAATTTATCAGATTATCAAGGAAATCGACAACAGATACAGAAAATATATCTGGGATTTAACGGGCGACGCCGGCAAGGTGGAAAAAATGGCAGTCATTGCAAACGGTGTTATCCGTATGGCAAACCTTTGCGTTGCCACCTGCCACAGCGTTAACGGTGTTTCTGCTTTGCACAGTCAGATTCTGAAAGATTCCCTTTTCAACGATTATTATACCCTTACGCCGAACAAGTTCAAGAATGTAACAAACGGCATCGCGCACAGACGTTGGATTTGCCAGTCCAATCCCGCACTGAGCGACTATGTAACAAGCCTTATCGGAAACGGCTTTGTTTATCATGCAGACGAGCTTGAAAAACTGAAAAAATATCAGAACGACAAAGAGGTTCTTGCCGAAATCGGCAAAATCAAATATGAAAACAAAAAGCGTTTTGCTCAGCACGTCAAGAAAACAAGCGGAATCATTCTTGACCCGGATTCCATTTTTGACGTTCAGGTAAAGAGACTGCATGAATACAAGCGTCAGCACCTGAACGCTTTCCAGATTCTTGCCAAATATCTTGAAATCAAAGACAATCCGAACGGAAACTACACACCGCACACCTATATTTTCGGCGCAAAAGCGGCTTCCGGCTATTTTGTTGCAAAGAAAATCATCTCATTGATCTATGCCATGAGTGAAATGATCAACAACGATCCCGATGTCAAAGACCTGCTCAAGGTTGTTTATCTTGAAGATTACAATGTCACCATGGCGGAAAGGCTCATGCCTGCAGCCGATGTCAGCGAGCAGATTTCTCTTGCCGGAACGGAAGCAAGCGGAACAGGCAACATGAAGCTGATGCTTAACGGTGCCATCACGCTCGGAACGCTTGACGGCGCCAATGTTGAAATTCACGAAGCTGTCGGCGATGACAACATGATTCTTTTCGGAATGACAACACCCGAAGTCAACAGTCTTAAAGCGCAAGGCTATCAGCCGATGAACTATTTCAACAACAACGCGGAGCTTCGCAGAGTCATTGAGTTCATTCAGCAGGGAATCGGCGGAAAAACCTTCCCCGAAATCGGCAACACAATCATTCATCATGATCCGTACATGGTTCTTGCCGACTTTGCCGATTACAGAAACGCACAAAAGAAAATCGATACCCTTTGGGCTGACAAGGAAAACTGGAACAGAATGTCGCTTATGAACATTGCCGGTGCAGGCAGATTTGCCGCCGACCGTGCAATCAACGATTACGCAAGAGACATCTGGCACACTGAGCCGGTTATCAAGGCAGACCCCAAGTCCAAAAAGAAAGCCTGAGTGGCGGGCACCGCCCGCTTGCTGACGCGGGGGTAGAATGTTGCAAGTTTTACAACAATGCCGCGACGGAAACTGAGTGCTTAAAATAAATAATTTTACTCCTATAGAAAAAACTCTATAGGAGTAAA
>JBJFHW010000292.1:0-1798 GCA_051893965.1 Acutalibacteraceae bacterium | reverse complement strand
AGAAGTTCTCGGAATTGTCAGCATCTTCACCTACGGTATGCAAAAAGGACTTGACCGCCTGAAAGAAGCCAACGTGAAAAATGTGAGTCTGACAAACTTCGACTGCATTGCAGAAGTTGCCGCCGAAAACGGCTATATCCAAAAGGACGATATTGCAAAGCTTATCAAATTCAGAAACAATCCGAGCGATGAAAGCTGGATCGGAGCGTGAAAAAATGAGAAGTGTGATTGATATTCTTGACCTTTCAACAAAGGAAATTGATTCTTTGATTGAAACCGCTCTTGATATTATTGCAGACGGAAAAAAATATGCGCACAAATGCGAGGGTAAAAAGCTTGCAACGCTGTTTTTTGAACCGTCAACAAGAACAAGACTTTCTTTTGAAGCGGCCATGTATGAGCTCGGCGGACAGGTGCTCGGCTTTTCGGAATCAAGCAGCAGTTCCGCATCAAAAGGCGAAAGCGTTTCCGACACCGTCCGTGTTGTCAGCTGCTATGCCGACATCATCGCCATGCGTCACCCGAAAGAGGGCGCACCGCTTGTTGCAAGCATGAAAGCCTCGGTGCCGATCATCAATGCCGGCGACGGCGGACATAATCACCCAACGCAGACGCTTGCCGATTTGCTGACCATTAAGCGTGAAAAAGGCGGCTTTGACGGTCTTACAGTCGGCTTTTGCGGCGATTTGAAATTCGGCAGAACCGTCCATTCGCTTCTGGGCGCTCTTTCAAGATATAAAAACATTAAGTTCGTTCTGATTTCACCGCCGGAGCTGACAATCCCGGGCTATCTGAAAAAAGAGCTGCTTGACGCAAAAAATCTTGATTATGTTGAAACCACCAATCTTGAAGAAGTAATCGGCGACCTTGACATTCTTTATATGACAAGAGTTCAGCAGGAACGTTTCTTTAACGAGCAGGATTATATAAGGCTCAAAGACAGCTATATTCTCACCCCGGAAAAGCTTGCCGGTGCAAAAAGCGATATGTGCATCATGCATCCGCTGCCGAGAGTGAACGAAATTTCCGTTGCGGTTGACGATGACCCGAGAGCCTGCTATTTCAAACAGGTGCTCAACGGAAAATATATGAGAATGGCGCTTATCTTAAAGCTTCTGGAGGTGCAGTGAAATGGTAATTAACCCCATTGAAAACGGAATTGTCATTGACCACATCAAAGCAGGCAAGGGCATGGAGCTTTATAACATTTTGCATCTGGGAGAGCTTTCCTGCTCCGTTGCCATCATCAAAAACGCAAACAGCGTGAAAATGGGCAAAAAAGACATTATCAAAATTGACGATGTCATCGATCTTGATTTTGACATTCTCGGCTATGTGGATCCCGGTGTTACGGTCAACATCATCAAAAACGGCGTTAACACAAAAATGACCGATCTCAAGCCGCCCGAAAGAATCACCAATGTCATCAGATGCAAAAATCCCCGCTGCATCACCACCACCGAGCAGGAGCTTGAGCATATTTTCAAGCTTACCGACAGAGAAAACATGGTTTACCGCTGCATTTACTGCGAATCAAAGGCAAAATAAATACATCAAAATATATAAAGCCGCCCGAAAGCTGAAAATTCGGGCGGCTTTGTTTGCGGATAGTACAAAAAACGAGATGCCCAAAAGGCACCTCGAAGCTTTATTTATGAAAATTATTCCTCTTCTTCAGAGGGCTTGAAAGAATTGAAGAAATCGCCGATGACTTTGAAAAGCTTTGAAACAAAATCATAGATAGTGGTAAGAATGTTTTCAATTTTTGCTGTAAGCTCCATTTTATTTTCTCCTTTCT
>JBJFHW010000291.1:0-34605 GCA_051893965.1 Acutalibacteraceae bacterium | reverse complement strand
GTGTATTCAAACTGCGGCTTTGTCATGTCTGCCGGAGCATGATATTCGTTGCCGTCGGCTTCTTCAACGGTAATGTCATATTTTGCGGCAATTTCTTTGAATTTTTCAAGGTCAAGCTTAAAATCATCTTCGTCAACGGGGCGCAGAAAGGCTCTTGCTGTGCAAAGCTTATCACTTGTGCTGCCTTTGATTTCATTGAATGTGCAGGTGGTTCCGATCAGTCCGCCCGCCTGCGCATTCAGTGACGGCATAACCTTTTTAAGAAGCGGACCGAACAGCCACAGATTGCAGAACAAAAGCTTCATCATAAAGCCGCAATAAGGGGCAAGATGTTCAAACATGGCAACCACCTGAGGATTAAGACGTCTGATGAAAATATCCTTGGTTGTCACTTCGTTAATGAACATGGACATTCTTTCAACCGGAGTGTTGCTTGCCGCACTGGTAAGGCTTGCGTGGGCATTTGCGGCGGTTGCTTTTAAGTTGAGATAAAATCTGCCCTTTTCGTGAACGGCAATCATGGCGCATTTGTCGCATTTCATGCCGCCGAGCGGCGGTTCGATGACTGCCCCGCCCTCATCAAGAATCACATCAAAAGTAATGTTGTTCTTCTTGAAATATTCATTTGCTTTCGGAATTCCGTCGCCGCCCAATTCCTCATTATGAGAGGAAGCGATATACAAATTACATGCAGGCACAAAGCCCTCTGATAAAAGCTCTTCCACCGCCGAGAATTCGGCAAAAAGCGGCGTTTTGGTATCAACCGTACCTCTGCCGTACATTTTGCCGTTATCAATCTGAGCCGAAAAACCGTCAAAAATCCACTCACCGCTTACCGCAACAACATCGTGATGCGACATCAGCATGATATTGTGACTCGTGTCTTTACCCGGAATTTTATAAACCCAGCAGTCATCGGAAAAAATCATTTTTTCCGCCCTTTCATGAACGAGCGGAAACAGCTTTTCCATGGTGTCGCGAAGCTTCTTAAACTCTGTATCGTCATACTGATTTTTGACAGACACGGTTTTGCACTTGATCATTTCGGAAAGTCTGTCGGCATATCGGTTGATTTCTTCGTCCGAAAAGTTCAGCGTTGAATCTGTGAGTTTTCGTGCTTTTGAAGAAACGATGACGGTTCTGATTACAAGAAACAGAACAAACGCCGCAATCACAATAAGCACTGCTAAAAATATTTTCATAATTGCCTCCTCAAATCATTCAGCCTTGGCATTTTCACTCTGCTTCTTTGACTCTCTGATAACAGAAAGCACTTCTTTCTCTTTATAGAAGAAATAAACGATAACAGAAGCCAAAGTAAACAGACCGCCGACAATTGCCGTGAGTAAAAGACCTTTTTTGCCGACACTTTCGCCGGTTGCCGCTCCGATAACAACAAGCGACGGAACAATCATAATGGCAAGCGAAGTGCCCATTTTGGTAACAAAGCTTTTTGCCGCCGCAAAAGTTCCCTCCTGATTGACACCGGTCTTGATTGTGTCATACTGAATAACATCTGCCATCATGGAAGACGGAAGAATATTCAGCACGGCGAACGGAAGAGAAACAAACAGCGCAAACACAATTGCCGTTGCCATTTTGTGATCTTTCGGGAACACATCAACAAGGCAAATGACAAATTCGGCAACCGTAAACACAACACAGCCGACCAACATCGGAATCTTTTTGCCCTTGCGCTTTGACCATTTGTTAATCAGCGGATAAAGAACAAGAGAACCGACAATTGAAGTCGCCATAATAATGATGGACTGCTCTTCGGGAATTCCCATCAGTTCGGTTATATAATACATAATGCACGCCTGGAAAAAGCTCATGCCGGTACTTTCAAAAAGCTGACCTAAGGTTACAATTACAAAATGCTTGTTTGAAAAAGCGTGTTTGAGCGAAGCCATAAGCGGAACGGTCGGCCGTACCGAGTTGACATAATCTTTTTCCTTAATTGTCAGCGACGGAATCAGGAGTAAAACCACTCCGATGACGGTAAACACAAGAAAAGTCAGTCGCCATGCCATAATCGGCTCCAGACCGAACGCTTTTTTCATCACGGCAACAATTGCCGTCGTCGCATAACCGAGCATACTGCCGACAACAAAGAAAAGCGAGCTATATGTATAAGCGTCAACGAGCTTGCCCTCGTCCGTGATCATTTCCGGCAAAAGAGCATTGTGCGGAATCATGTAAAGTGTATAGAAAACAAAATATGCCCAAATGAAAACGGCAAGCCAGATGTTATTGAACATCTGATTCTGACTCGGCGACCAGAAAATCAGAAGTGCGCTGAGTGCAAACGGAACTGCAAAATACTTCATCATGGGGATTCTGCGCCCGTTTTTGTTTTTGCTCTTGTCACTGATTCCGGCAACAATCGGGTCGGAAAAAGCATCAATAACATGACCGATTGCTTTGATAAGACCGATAACCGTAAGAATTCCGAAAACAACATATCCCTGCGTAATCAGAACCGGCAGTCCCGAACTTTCGGTCGGCTGATAAAAATAGATCAGATAGTTATTCAGCATGGTTGTAAACAAGCCCACCGCAAACTGCGGCAAACAAAAGTTGATGATGGTTTTTCTTGAAACCTGTTTCATAATTTTTCCTCCGTAAAAAATGAGACGAAATTCGACTCGTCTCGTCATTTATCAGCATTATATACTATATTTGTTTGTTTTTCAATAAAGTTAGTCACAGCTAATGAAATTTTTCTATATTCATTTCATTCTTATTGACTTCAAACGGCGGTTGTGATAATATTCTGATATACCATGATTTTGAAAGGGGAAATTTTTATGAAGAAGTTTGTTTCAATTATTATGTCGGCTGTAATGATACTTTCTGTTTTCGGTATATCTGCTTTTGCCGAGGGGCAGACGGATTACACCATTGTCAATCCTTATGAAAGTGTTGATTGGGATAATTGGAACACCTACAAGGCCAATTTGCACACGCACTGCAACGCGAGCGACGGTGACCCTACCCTCACCGAAATGGTCGAAGCCTATTATGATGCCGGCTATGATATTCTTGCCATGACTGACCACGGAGTTATCAACTATGGTTGGAACAAAGACAGACAAACAAACGGAATTTTTAACAAATTCCGCACGGTTTATCCGATGGACGAAGAAACATATCAGAGAATCACAACCGGTTCTGACAGGAACGGCAGAGGCATGACCGATATTACGGGCGGCATTGAATGCAACATGGCAGTTCTTTCCAAAACACACGTCAACGGTTATTTTACCACCTACGGTCAGGGCGTATGGGGTACCGAAAACGATTACAAAAGTGCTCCGGTTGCCATTGAAAAAGCAGGCGGTTATTCCGTGCTGAACCATGTCGGCGACTGGCTGAACTCCAACGCATTTCCCGAGCGTGCGCACTGGGATTCCTACATTGCTTATTTTGCAGATATTTTCACTTCATGCAAAACCTGTCTCGGCATGGAAATTGTTAATAGCAAAGACATTGTTTCAAGAGCCGATCGCGCTTTTTGGGACGAACTTTTGCAGGTCGTTATTCCCACCGGTCGAAACATCTGGGCTTTTGCTGATGATGATTCCGAACAGCTTGAAGAAGTCGGCAGAAGCTTTGAACTTTTCCCGCTTGAAGTCAATGATGAACAGCATGTGAAAGAATCCATGATTAACGGTTCTTTCTTTGCCGCAAGCCGTTTTGACAAAACCGATAAGAACAATGAATTTGAGGGCAACGGGCTGGTTCCTATGGTTAAAAACATCAAGGTTGATCAGCAGGCAAACACCATCAGCGTTGCAGTCGATCCAAGCAGAGACTGTCAGAAAATCGAATGGATTGCTGACGGCAAGGTCATTTCAACTGATTACACAATTGATCTCAACGATTTTGAAAACGAACTCGGCTGCTATGTGCGTTTTCAGCTTCACGGCGAGGGCGGCGTAACCTATTCGCAGGCTTTTGAGCTTCAGTATGACGGCAGAGTGGAAAAACCGATTCCGACTCAGGCTAATGCATGGCTTCACAACACCAGATTCGGACAGATTTTCAATCAGATTTACCGCTCACTCCCGTTTGCCGTTGTCGCTTTTGTTGTCGAAAAAATCGGTATTGCTCTCGGTCTGACAAAATAACGATTAAATGTATCAAATCAAAATCACCGGCTGAAAAACCGGTGATTTTTATTAATCATACTAACATTTAACAAGCCGAGTATTCGATCAATACATCATTTTAATCCATAGAAAAATCACTTTTAGGATTTTCTGTAACACCTTTATAGTATGAAGCCAGATAATCAAAACGACTGCACACCGATTCCGGACAATACTTACTTATATAATCAAAATTATTATCTATAAAAGCTTGTCTGATTTTTGTTGAAGACAATCCTTCAAATAAATTGCTGCGTTCAAAGTGTCTGTATGTTATGTATTCTTCAATTTCAGTATCCTTGAACCAACTGTCTAAAATTCTGATATCATCGGAATAATAAATCGAAAATCTTTTTTGCTCTATTGCCGCAACAACGTTGTAATAAAAATATCTTCCCCAGATTTTATCGCTTTCAAAGTCGGATTCCATCGACCAATCCGGCAAAGTGATAATTTTAAGTCTTTTGTTTTGCTCTTTACTCAAACATTCCCTGAGCATTCTTTTCCTTAAAGTGATTTTATAAGGATTTCTCAGCATATCAACCTTATTTTCACTTCCGAGAACAATCAAAACTTTATCGTTTTCTTTTAATGCTTTATCGACCAACCATAAATGTGCATTATGCACCGGTTGCATTCTTGCAAGAAACACGCCATATTTTACTGCCATTATTATCACCAATTCTTTCTTTTAAATATAATTTTAAACTACTATACGCTACAATAATATACACTATAAAATTATATTTGTCAATTATTTTCATATTTTTATGGTGATAATATAATATTTCCAATCAGTACTATAAGTTAGCTATTATGCACAAAATAATAGTTGGTTAAATAAAACATTTCTAAATTGAGAATTCATCTGATTTGCTTTTTCAACAATTTATTCAGCAATATTTAACTAATTTTCTCAAACGAATTTGCAAACATCAACCCAGCTGACATAATCGGAATATTCTTCCAATTCATTCAGTGAAAGTTCAATGGCGCTGTTGGAACTGCCGCATGCGGGAAAGACCGTCCGGAAGCGTTTCAGTGATACATCCAGATAAGTTTCCACACCGTCATTTACGGCAAAAGGACAAACGCCGCCGACAGCGTGTCCGATTAAAGGTTCCGCTTCATCAAAAGAAAGCATTTTTGCTTTTGTTCCAAACTGTGCTTTATATTTTGGATTATCAATCTTTGTATCCCCTGCCGTAACGATCAGGACAACTTTTTCGCCGACATGAAATGACAAAGTCTTTGCAATGCGGCTTTCTTCACAATTGAGCGCCTTTGCAGCGAGTGCCACCGTTGCACTGGAAACCTCAAATTCCCGGATTCTGTTATCAATTCCTTTTGTATTAAAATAATCCCTTACTTTTTCAATTGACATATTTTTAACCTCCAAAACACCAATTTTTAAATATTTATCAAAATTATATCATAGTAACGAAGAAATTGATAGACATTACCCAAGTTTAAAAAATTTTTTCCTGATGCTCGTAATTTTGATTGTTAAACTTGTGACTCACTGTCATCAAAATCCGTATTGAAATTTTGTGGGCTTTGTTTCTTGATTTCAATTTTTTCCATGTGGTATAGTATTATATCATAAGAAACAAGGAGGTTATATTATGAAAAAAAGAACAAGACTGCTCAGCCTTTTGCTTGCTGTTATGTTTATGTTGGCAACATTTGCGCCGATGAGCGTATTCGCACAGAGTGAGAATAAGGACGTGGCAACAATTACCGTATTCTCATATGCCTCAATGTTTGACAAGGGTCATGCATGGATATACTTTGAAAACATGTCAGATGAAACACTTACAATAGGTGCTTATAAGCTTGAACCCGGCAAAGCGGTTTCTGTCGGCACCTATTCTAACACCCGTAAAGAAGGAAAAGGTGTATATTATAATCTTGACAGCTATATCGTAAATCATTTTAATTATAAAAGCAGAGTTTCTCTTACGGAGGGGATCACAAAGGACGAAGTAAAGAAACTCAGCAACTATATCAACACTCATAACACATGGTCCGTTTCAAAGAATTGCTCATATTTTGCGGAAAAAATGTGGAATCAGGTTTCAACAAAAAAGATAAAGGCCGCAGGTACACCGTCATATCTCAAGACAACCATTAAGAAATATAACGAGCAGATAAACAAACCCATGGACAATGTTTCAAAAAAAGAAGTGTACAGACTGAAAGGCAGCGGTGACAACACTTATCTTATCAATATGAGAGAAAGTGCGATTCACAAGAAGTTTTGAAGATAAAATTTGATATAAAAATTGCCTCCTTGTAATTTGGTAATACCATTTTACAAGGAGGTCTTCATTTTGTCGAATGTACGGTTATGGATTATTTTTTTTGTTCAAACATCCATTGACACCATTTTTCTTTTCTGTAAAAGCGTGACGCCATGCCGTGACCGTATTTATTCCAACGGGTGTATTTAATATTTGCTCCCAATTCTTTCAGCTTTTCTACAGCATAATCGTCATATTCGATATCGACTATTTTATCATCTACACTATGAGCTACCCATATCGGTATATTCTTAAGTCTCTCAAAATCTCCATAAGCAGAATTTTCAACAGCCATATCAAATCTTCCGACAACAGGCATTGCACAAGCATAGAAATCTTGAAACAAATATGCCGAACGCCATGTGCAGTAACCGCCTAAAGAGACCCCTGTTATGTATATCCTGTTTGTATCAATATTATTTTCTTTAACAAGTTTTCGTATAAGTCCATAAACAGAAGTAACATATTTGTCAATATTATAATTCAATTCTTCATTTGACTTGCCGAAATTCACCTTAGCATAAGGTTGCGGAATCAAAACATTGCAATTATATTTCCTTGTATCCGAAAGCATGGTTACAAATTCAAAATAAGGCTTTAGATTGTCTGTACCTGTTGAACCTGCACCGCAAAAATATACAACAAGCGGTTGCTTTTCATCACCTTTCGACTTTCTGAAGCGAAAAGGAAAAAGGGCATTGTTTTCTTTGTCAGCAAAAGTAAATGCCCTATACGGTAACAAATCGTAACCACGCTTATTTATACAAGTTATATCTGACTTTGCAAGATTTTTTTCTGCATAACTTTCCTCCTTGTGCAAAATCATAAATGTTTTGCAGGATTGTCTATACCACTTCTCGACCGATATCCCGAGCTTTTCACCGGTTGGTATTAGTTCTTTGTCTTTTATTCTATACAGCTTTCTGTTTTCATCAACAAAAATTAAACTGTCAACCATTTGAAAAATGCTATCAATATCATGATCATCAAAAGAAATCATGAAAACATCTTTTGTCTCATTTTGCTTAACAATGTACTTTTCCAGATTTTGTTTCACCGTGCTGTTAAAGCAAGCTGAATAATATTTCATGCTCTCCTCCAATATTCAATTTTATAATATTAATGCCGCAATTATGCTTCTTTTTTACCATTGTACATTTCCGAAGTTTATTGATGTGTTAATTAAAGCTCGTCAAGGTCGATTTCAAAGTCGATATGTGTGTCGGGAGTTTTTCTAACCAACTGAACTACCGACTCCACATGATTCGTCCTCGGGAACATATCAACAGCAACCGCCCGCCGCGCTTCATATCCAAGTTCTGAAAAAATCCTGCAGTCTCTTGCAAGGGTTGCCGGATCGCATGAAACATAAACAACTCGTTGAGGATTCATGCTGACTGCCGCATTGATTACATCTTTTGAACAGCCTTTTCTCGGCGGATCCAGAATAATAATATCGGGTGACAAACCTTCTTTGAGGAAAGTTTCGGCGGCACCTGCGGCATCATCACAAATAAAGCGTGCATTTTCAATTTTGTTTAGCTTTGCATTTTCCTTTGCGTTTTCAATTGCCTGCGGAATAATTTCGACACCGATTATTTCTTTAGCGCTGTCAGCCATGCTCAGTCCGATTGTGCCGGCGCCGCAGTATAAATCCAAGACTGTGTCGGATTTTTTTGGCGCAGCAAACTCTTTTGCTTTTTCATAAAGAATCTGCGCGGTTTCGGGATTGACCTGATAAAAAGACAAAGCGGAAATGCGAAAGCACAAAGAACAAAGCTCGTCTTCAATATAATCTTTTCCGTAAATCGTTTTGCACTTGTCACCAAGAATTACATTGGTCGAATTTTTGTTGATATTGAGCACAACGGAGCATATTGTCTTGTCTGCTTCGGTCAGGTCTTTTATGAGTAAATCTTTTTTTGCAACATCATCGGCATTGATCACAAGGCACACCATCGTCTGTGCGGTTTTAAAGCCTTTTCTCAGATAAATATGCCTTAGCGTTCCTCTGCCTGTTTTTTCATCATAAATGCTGATTCCGGCTTTCGCTGTCCAGATTCTGACAACTTCCAGAATTTTTTTAAACTCTTCCGGCGCAAGCATACAGTCCGGACAGTCTATGATTCTGTGACTGCGTTTTGCGTAAAATCCGATCAGCGTTTTCCCCGATAGATCCATTGCTATCGGATACTGCCCTTTGTTCCGGTAGCGGTTTACGGTTCCCGAAGTCAGTATTTCTTCAACTTCAATATCAAGTCCGCCGATTCTTGTGAGTGCGTCCTGAACGGTTTGCTTTTTCATTTCCAGTTCATGCGCATAATCAATGTGTCTGTAACAGCAGCCTCCGCATTTTTCAGAAACCGGACAATCAGATTGTATGCGGTGTTTTGAGGGCTTGATTATCTTTTTTATAATTCCGACGGCATAGCTTTTCTTCACTTTGATAATATGTATCAGAAGTAGGTCTCCGGTTACTGCGCCCTCAACAAAAACGGCCATTTTTTCAAAATGACCGACACCGCTCCCCTGTGAAGTGAGAGCGGTTATTTCAAGTGTTATTTCATCGTTCTTTTTCAGTGTCAAAGCTTTTTCCCCGCCATTTTATGCTGCAATTTCATATTTGATGGAATTCCCGCTGTAAAACAAATCATGAACATATTTTACTTCGTCCGTCCAGTCAATGAGTAAAACCTCAAAACCGCCTCGAAGCACCAAATCCGAAGATTTATGCGGAATAACTTCCTGATGGATTTCCCAGCTGAGATAGGAAATTGCATTTGCAACCTGTGAAACAAGCTGAGTTTTTGACATATCTGTTGTGACAAGCGGCAAAACTGTGTTAAGCAGGTTCAAAATGGAAGAAGCATTCATTGTTTTTGCTTTTTCAGCAATGGCTAAAAGCACCTTTCTTTGCCTTCCGGTTCTGTCTCGGTCAGTATCAATTTCACGAAGTCGTGCATAAATAAGCGCCTGCTTACCGTTAAGATTATAAGTTCCGGCCGCCGTGCTTCCGATTGAACTGCTCATTACCCTTGCCTCATCCTGAGTCAAGGTTATTTTTACTCCGCCGACAGCGTCAACAATCTTTTCAAATGAATCAAATGTTGTGCTGACATAATTGTCTATTCTGATTTTATAATTCTTTTCAATGGTTTTGATAGCAAGCGCCGGTCCGCCGTAACCGTGAGCGTGATTCAGTCTTGTGTTCTTATAGCCCGGAATTGAAACATAAGCCGCTCTTGAAAATGAAATCAGGTTAATTTTTTTCAGCGTCTTGTTGATGGAAAGAACAATCATTGAGTCGGAACGGCCATATGGGAAAGTCTTGCTGCCGTAATCAATACCCATCAAAAGAATGTTAATAACATCATCACTATACCAAATCTTTGAATCATCAAGGTTCGCTCTGATGGATGCGTCGGCAGTTGAAAGCGCAGATGAATCTTCAGCGGAAAGCTCACCGGAATTGAGAATGTCGCCTTCGTCTTCTTCGCTGCTGTCCGGATTTGAAGGAGCCGTCTGAAGCGTCCCGTTATCGAAATTAATTTTGCTCAGATAAACGTTTGCCGTTATTGCAACTGCAGCGGCAATAATGATTATGAGTGCAAGAACAACTGTAAATACCTTATGTTTTTTTATAAAATTCATTTTTAGTCCCCCTGTGCGTTTGCACATATTAAAAAGTTATTTTTCGTAATAGCTCGGAACAACGTCGCCGTAAAATACATCATGCACATATTTTACCTCATCGTCCCAATTAAGAAGCAACACCTCAAAACCGTCAATTAACTGCAGGGATGACGATTCGTGCGGAACTACCACCTGTTCGACATTTCCGTTTAAATAAGACGGCAGATACGCAGCCTGCGAAAGAATTTCTGTTTTTGAAAGATCGGTTGTTATCAAAGGCAATATGCTGTTGAGCATGGATGTTATCTGGAAAACATTCATATTTTTTGCCTTATTTGCAATCGCCATCAGAACATTACGCTGGCGCTGAGTTCTTGCTCTGTCTGCATCGATTTTTCTCAGTCTTACATACTCCAACGCCAACTCACCTTGCAAGTTGTATGTTCCTGCGCCGTTATAAGTCAGACCTTGTTTTTGAATTTTGCTTTTCAGAGCTTTCGCTTCCGCTTCGGTCAGTTTGATGCTGACGCCGCCGATTACATCAATCAATTTTTGGAATGTATCAAAATTAGTGCTGACATAGTTGTCAATTCTTATTTTATAGTTTCTTTCAATTGTATCAATTGCAAGCGCTGCGCCTCCGTAACCGTGAGCGTGATTCAGTCGCGTGTTTTCATAACCCTGTATTGCAACATAAACGGCTCTTGAAAAAGAAACCATTTTTACCTGCTTTGTCTGTTTGTTGATTGAAAGAATGATCATGGCATCGGAACGCCCGTAAGGATAGTTTTTCCCTCCTTCGTCAATACCCATCAACAAAATATTGACAATATTATCGTTATACCAAATTTTATTATCATTGAAATTTCGCTCAATTACTTTATCGTTTTCATCCAGTGCGCTTTTTATTTCAGGATTATTCTTTGCATTTTTAACAGCTTCTTCTTCCTCTTCTTCATCAGAAATGTTCCATGTTCCGTCAGCAGAATACTTCGGCGAAACAAGACTGGAAGGTTTTGCCTCAACCGAACCGTCTTTGTTAATTGTAAAAGCCGTGATATGCGCCTTTTCCCCTGTTTTAAAGCTTGCATATCCTTCTTTGTCAACCTTTATGCCCGTGTTTGAAATAAAATCTCCGTCCTGAAAAACAACGGTTGCATCTGTATAAATTGTTGTGCCGTCGCTGAGCACCGCAACCCCGTCTGCCGTTAAATAGGAACCGTCATAAAAAACAATACTTCCGTCAAGATTCCATACGGTTCCGTCAGTGTCAATTCTTCTTCCGTCCGGTAAAGTGTAAGTTCCGTCTTCATTTTTTGTTAAACCGCTGACATCAATCACCTCACCGCTTGAAAGCGTCAGCAAAACCGGCTGAACGGATGTTGTTTGAGAATTTGTATCAACATAATTGATTTTATTTAAGAAATGATTAACCACACCAAAAACCGCAACAAAAACGACAACAACAACTGTCAGAATTATTGTTGCAATCTTATGACGGTTTATAAAAAAGGCAAAGCGCTTAAAAAGTTCGGCAATTTTTATTCCTGCAACCTTAAAATTTTGTGCGATAAGCTCTTTATTTATCTTTGGTTTGTTTCTGTTCAATTTATATCACCTGTTTTAAAATTCACTGAAAAAATATTAGCTTTTGATTTTAGTGGCAGTCCAGTTCAATGCGAACTTCAAGACCGCCCAGATCTGATTTTCTTGCACAAATTTTTCCGCCGTGGCTTTCAACAATTTCACGGCAAATTGCAAGACCGAGCCCCGCAACTCTACGCCCTTTGTCAGACGTGTAAAGCGGCTCAAAAATCAGTTCAAGCTTATCATCTTCAACTCCGCTTCCGTTATCATTAAAACTTATTATAACCTTATTTTTGACCGTTTCCACATCAATGCGAATCTTTTTTTCTTCATGTGTGAAATGTTTCACACTGTTACCGACCATGTTGCCGAAAACGCGTTTCATTTTCTGCTTGTCAATCATCACGCCTTTTTTACTGTCATGACAAACAACTTCAAAATCAACGCCCATGTTTTCAAGTTCATCGGCATATTCATCACGGATCATATCGCAAAGCTGCGGCAAAGTCATATATTCCGTTGAAAACGACTGGAGCATATTATAGCTTAAATATTCGTCAAACTCATCAACAAGGCCTCTGATTTCAAGGGCTTTGTTGTATACGGTGTCAATATACCGTTCCCGTCTTTCCGGAGAAATATTATCTTTTTTCAATCTTTCCGTATAACCCATGATTGAAGTAAGCGGCGTTTTAATATCATGGGAAATGGACGCAATAATCCGTCTTTGATTTTGCTGCTGGCGCTCAAGATTTTTTGTCAATACACCGAAACGCTCATAAACCTTGCCGATATATCCTCTGAATTTTGTTTCACGAAAATTTCCGGTTTTTTCATATTCCTCAATTGAATTATAGAAGCGCCGATACGGCCGAAGCATGATTGTGTAAATGATAAAAATTATCAAAGCAACCAGCGAAACGGCAATCAGAAGTTCAATACACATAAAGTGCAAAATATCTTTCTGATAATCACGCAGAATAAAAACCGAACTTGTAATCAGATAGGCACTGCCCTTATATTCAAAAGCAGTACGTACCTTTACATCAAGTGCAGAAACAACGGGACTGTTTTCGGCTTTTATGATAACATCATTTGAACTGTTTTCAACCGTTACCACAATGGTTTCATAATCATCAACAATATCTGACCACTCACTGATGTTATCTGCCTTTGTCAGCCGTTTAATAATTTCATTATTATAGCTTTGAAGCATTTCCTTATCATTTTCGGCGGCAGTCGAAAGAACAGTGGACACCGATTCATTATAGGAAACAGCAAAAAAAGCAATCAGCACTAAAAAAACGATAATAAGAACGAAATTTGTTCTTCTGTTAAAGCTCATTGGACTCACCTTTCAGTTTTAGCAATTTATCAAATTGCTTTCACGAACTTATATCCAACGCCCCAAACTGTTTTAATGTAATCGTTATTGGGGTCAAGCTTGTCCCTGATGCTTTTGATGTTAACGGCAACCGTTCCGATGTCACCGAATTCGGTATCCCAGACATGGTTAAAAATTTGTTCTCTGGTTAATACTTTGCCGGCATTTTCCATCAAATACTGCAAAAGCTGGAACTCTCTTGTTGAAACCGAAACACTTTTTCCATTTTTGAAAACTTCAAAAGAACCGGTTCGGATTTCAATATCGCCGACTTTTATTATTCCCTCTTCAGCGGCAACATTGTTTCTTTGTTCACGGCGAAGATGAGCTTTCACTCTGGCAACAAGTTCTTCAACAACAAACGGCTTTGAAATATAATCGTCCGCGCCAAGTTCCAAACCGAGAACGGTGTCAATTGTTTTTCCTTTTGCCGAAACAAAAATAATCGGACAATCCACCTTATTTCTGATTTTCTGACAAACCTCAAGGCCGCCGATTCCGGGCATCATAATATCAAGCGTTATCAAAGAAATATCCTGAGCATTGATTGTGATATATTCCAGTGCGTCTTCTCCGTTATCCAGAATTTTTGTTTCAAAGCCTTCATCTTCAAGAGCATCGGATACCAATGCTGCAATATCCTTATCATCATCAACAATTAAAATTTTGCTCATTTTTAACAATCCCTTCAATTTTTTAGTATCTGATTAAAATACATTAATAGTCAAATTATATTATAATATAATACTATAAAAATGGTTAAAAATAAAGCCCCCAAAAACTAAAATTATAAAAAACCACAGAGCCACCCTGAGGTGACTCTGTGATTCATTTAGACAACCTTATTTTAATGATGCAATCAGGTTAATAACATATTGATAATTATTGCGAAGAATCTTCATAATTGCCGTGTAGATTGCATAAATTCTGCTCATAAGCTTATAAGCAAAGTTATCAATCGGAGAGTCATAATTTACGCTGTTTTCACATACATCGCACTTACCGTCGCCGTCAAAATCAACATGTCCTTTTGCCGGAATTGTTTCTTCATAAGCTGTATAACACTTCTTGCAAACATGCATAATCTTTCCGTCAACAGTGCAGTTGGGCTTGATGATTTCAACATCCCAATCAGGATCATATACATGGAAGCCTTCATGACGAAGAACACCGTCGGAATCAAAGCCGTATTCAACACCGTCAATTGTTACATCACCGGTTACCATATAGTGCGTATCGGGCATGAAATAATATGTTTTACCGTCGATTTCTTCCCAACCGCTTACAGGCTCACTGCCCCAATAATAAAGCGTACCGTCTTCTGTCTTATACAGACAGCCTCTGATCAGTTTACCGTCCTCAGAGAATACACATTCAAGCTGCTGATTTGTTCTGAGCGTAATTGTTGTCTTACCTGTACGCATTGCTCCGTCACTTCTTGAGAAGTAATAGAGATCGCCGTTGATTTCCTGCCAGTTTTTGAGAACTTCGCCGCCGCGGTATGCTCTTGTTACACCGTTTGCATCTGTTACAAAGGCTGCACCGATCTGTTTGCCGCTTTCATCAAATTCACAAATTGCTTCAAAAGGATTACCGTCTTTATCATAGTGAGTGATTGACTGCTTACCTGTTACGGCAAGGCCGTTTTCATCGAAGTAATAAGCATCATCACCGATTGTCTGCCAGCCGGTTCTTGCTTCACCGAGAACAAAATATATTGTTCTGCCGGTTGATTCATCAGCAGCAAAGCCGGTGTAGGTTCCCAAAGGTTCGCTATATCCGCAAACTTTACAGGAGAGATAACCGTCATTATAGGTGAAATCGTGGCCTGCATCTTTGCAGTTGATTTCTTTTGATGCGCTGTAAGTATCAATGATGATATCTTCACCGCTCTCGGTATATTCACGCGTTGTAATATCAAGAGTTTTATCTGTTGCCTGAACGGTAAGATAAATTGCGTTATATTTCTTACCGACCATCATTGCATAGTGATGATCCGGATTATTAATTGCTTCATAAGATTTTTCACCGGTTGAACCGCAGATATAATATACTGCGCCGTTCTCTTTATCAACTTCGCCGCCAGTCATCGGTTCTGTTCTTGCATAAGAGTGGTCGTGACCTGAGAATACAATATCAATTCCTGCATCATCAACAGCCGGAGCCATAATTTCCGTGAAGCTTTCAGATGTACCGGACGGATTTGTGAAGTAAGGCGGCTGATGCATTGCCAGAATCTTCCATGAAGCGGTTGAAGCGTTTGCATCTTCAACAAGCCATTTTGCGGCTTCTCTGTAACCGGAAAGGCTTGAATAGTTGATTACTGCAACATAAACATTGCCGTATTGAACCGAATAGCAAAGAGGTGCTGTTTCATTTTCCGTGCCCGGAAGATTGAAATATGCCGAAGCGTTTGATCCGTTCAGGTCACCGTAATATTCGTGGTTGCCGAGAACATGAATCATGTCAATATTACCGAGATAATCGGAGCTGAAAATGTCCGCAATCTTTGCCCACATATCATAGTTACCGCCGTTATCAATGGCGTCGCCGGTCTGAATTCCGAAGCTGAAATCAATTCCGGAAGAAGCAAGATTTTCGGTAATCTTATCGGTATTGGTTGTGTCTGAAGCCTGCGTATCGCCGATTACGAAGAAGTTTACGGCTTCACCTTTTCTGGTGGTTGAGAATGTCTTGATGTCAGACATAATCTTTCCGTCGCCGACTCTGTAAACATATTCTGCGTCAGCTTTAAGACCTGTTAAAACAGCACTGTTGATTCTGACAGCATAGTTGGTATCAATTGTTGCGGTGCTGTTCATTTCTTTCAGAGTGCTTGTGCCCTCAAAAGTCTTGAACGCACTTTCGCCGTTTGCTTCGTAGTCGGATTTAACAGCATATTCAACAACAGCCTTTGCTTCACTTGCAAGAGGTGAAGACATCCAGGAAATATTCTTTGTTGAATACGGTTTTGCAGAAGCGTTGAGCTTGATATAGCTCGGTTTTCCGCTTTCGTCACCACCGCACGGATAGCTTTGTGAAGTCAGAACAAATGAAAGTTTACCGTCTTTTTCAGCATAGATTTCAAAGCTCATAACCGATGAAATAAACTTGT
Organism: Acutalibacteraceae bacterium; assembly: GCA_051893965.1. Lineage (GTDB taxonomy): Bacteria > Bacillota > Clostridia > Oscillospirales > Acutalibacteraceae > UBA6857. The sequence continues at coordinate 18,429 of JBJFHW010000291.1, read as the reverse complement.
CGGTAAATGCCTTGCCGTCTTTATCGGTTACGCCGATAAGCTCGCCTGCACTTGTGTAGATATTAACATCTGAAACAGCATTTCCGTCTCTGTCGGTAACATAGATGTTTCCGCCCTCTGAGCCGACAACCATTGTGTCAGTTGTGAGAATGAACGGAGATGCGCAGGTTGTTGTGATCTTTCCTGAGAAAGAGCTTACAAATTTTTCGCCCACTGCGTCAACAAATGTAAGAGAGCCTTTTGCAATTCTGTAAGTTACTTCAAGTCCCTCCGGAACATCAACCGGAATGTCAAAAACAATCTTTGCAATGATACCATCATCACATTCATCGCTTGTTTTGTTGACCTTGAAGTTAATTGTTGATTTATCTGCGTCATATGTTGCTTCACCGTCAAGTGCATAGCCTTTGCCTGTAACAACTTCATATTTGTTCCAATATTTTGTGAAGTTTGAAAGAATCTTCAGGCTTACATCTGCACTGCTTACATTCTGAACACCGTCAGATATGATTGCAAGGTTATATTTTTCACCGAGAACCGGTGTTTCATCAAGAGCAACAAGATTTACCTGTGTGGAAGCGGAAGAACCTTTCACAGTGAAATAACGACTTTCGGACGTTTCGTTTCCGAACTTATCCTTAACACTGATTTCAATGTTGTGTGTTCCGTTTGCAAGCTCAGCGTCATAGAAATAGATTTCTTCGTCGCCTTCGTTGATATAGCATTTATCTGTTACATCAACACCGTCAAGAAGCATTCTAACTTCGCTGTAATCGATGCCTGTTGCATACTTATCTTCTGCATCGGCATAAGAAGCTCTGAATGTATTAACATTGGAATCAAGAACGGTTTTACCGTCTTCAATTTCAACACCGCCGACATTGATTGATTTAACAATCGGATTTGTTTTGTCATCTACATCGGCACCGTAAATAAGCTGAATATTGTCAAGATAAATTGTTGAAGCGGTTTTATCACCTTTCGGACTGCCGCCGTTTGGCTGATATGAAATCCAGAATACGCCGCAGCCCTGATAGAAGCCGAACGGTGCATTTTGATTACCGGCACCGGCATTGCTGGAGTTTGTTAAATCAAATTCGCAATATTTCCACCCTGTCCAGTCGATGCCCTGAGAGCCGGTTACTGCACCGTAAGCGAGATTATATCCGTTAACCGGATCGTCACATTGATTGGCACAGTTAAGATAAAGAACAAAGTTCGCCGTTCCCTCCGGAACATAAACCCATGCACCAATCTTTGTCGGAGAACCTTCAAAGGCATGATCGGGATCGGTAACGCGAAGATAGTTATTGATGTTACCGCCTTTTGTAACGGAGCTGTAATCATAATCAATACGAAGTGACTTGTTACCGAATCTTACGGGAGCACCGTCATCTTTTGAAACAACGGTTGCTTTCATTGAATCCTGATCGGCAAGATATTGGTTCGGCCAACAATAAAGCGGATAACCCTGTTCATGAAATTCTCCTGCCTGATAACCGCTTGTTGTGCCTGTTGTTCTGTCAAATCTCGGCATCTGATAGGACGGGATCCATTCAAGGTCGGGATCAGCTTCAGCCTCAGCCTTGTCTGTTGTATATTCAAAATCATACAAGGTAACCGGAAGAGCGCCGATAACCGCCTTAATTGTTACGCTGAGTTCAGCATTAAACTTGCATTTAGCTGTTACAACAGCGTTGATTGTCACACCGTCAAGGGTTGTGAATTCAAGACCGTTAAAGGTTCCTGCCTTGCCGCTGATGTCATTTCCCTCTTCGTCGGCAATTGACCAGTCAATGTCTCCGGCTTTCATGTTGATGATTCTGTCTTTATATTTTGCAACAATTCCGAAATCGGTTGTTTCTTCAAAGCCGAGAGAAACTTCATCACTCGGAATATACAATTCATCGGGAACAACAATCTCAATTTCCGTGCTTCCGCAAACCTTTTCGCCGGAAACATAGTTAATCTTAACCGTTCCGGTCTGATCGTTTGCAACGAATTTTCCGTCATCTGTGATGGTTCCCATGGAAGCGCAGCTATCATCAAGAACAAACTTTCCGTCTGCCGGAAGTTCTGCCTTTCCGCCTGCACTGTCAACGCCCAAAGCTGAAAAATCAATGCTTGAACCGGGCGTATAAAGTTCATCCTTGGGTGTTATTGATGCGTGGTCAAATTCACCTGTGGGTTTTGCTGAAGAAACAATGAAAAGTGAAGATGCAACCGATCTTTCTGCACCGTCAGAAGGTCTGTTGGCAATTTCAAGTGTGTCGCTGCCTTCATACTGAGCGGCATAAGTTGTTGATCCGCCACCATCAAGGTTAATGACATCAACACAGTCGAGACCAATCATAATATCAGCAAGGTCAACGTCGTTAAGACCAACAGAAACCGGGGCATTACGTCCGTCTGCAACATAAAAGACAACATCGCCGTCAGCCTTGATTCCGACTGCTGTTTTCGGTGCAAAGTTGCCGGTATAGGAAGCATAGGAAGTCTTTTTACCGTTTTCAACAAGCGTATAGAAGCCGCCGACAGCATCTTTCACATCTTTAAGAATACTTTCCGTCATGCTGCTGCCGATTTTAACGCTTCCGTCATTCATAACAGCAAAATAAGGTTTTCCTAAGCCTTTTTTGATGACTCTTCCGTCAAGAACAAGAACATTTGTCGGCTCTCCGGTCTGCATGTTATAGATGTCAGCATTAAATCCGGCAACAACATTCACATTCTTTTTCTTTTCAAGAGCAGCAGCCTGATTTCTGACAGACTGCAGTTTCCAGCTTGTGCCGTCATAATCGGCATAACCTGCCATAATTGAAGCGGTTGAGCCCTCCGACATGTCAACAGTAACCGCATAACCTGTTACCTGACTTTGTCCGTCGGTTTTGTTTGTAACAAGCTTGTTTTCTGTGACACCCGGAGCAATTTTGCTCTGCGTGTTGGAGATCAGGTACATTCCCTTGGGAACACTGAACTCACCGGCCGCCATAGCAACCGTCGGCACGGTTGTGGCAATCAAAACAAGCGTAAGAATCAGTGAAAGTACCTTTTTGAATTTAGAGTGTTTCATTTATTTGCATTCCTTTCCTTGCAGCGAATTGCTGCTGATTTTTTTGCAATTTGAAACTGCATATATAACCAATCACTAAAGCGTGATTAATTAACAAACACTGCTGAAAAAGCTTGAAAGCATGGCATAGAGCACCTGAATAAAAAGTTCAAGCGTTCTGGCTGCCGTTGCTCTGAAAACGGAAACCTGTTCCCACTGCGCATAAAGCGTAATTTTTGTATCCGTTATTTTAATCTCATCGCCTGCGGCATATGATGTTCCGCTTCCGTCGGGCTCGGTGTTCCAGCCGCGGAAGAAATATCGGAAACCCTGCGAATCAAAGTTACAGCCGCGAACGGTTGCGCTTTCTCCGACAGAAACAATTTGCGAATTATAGGTACAGCCGTAGCCGCCGTTAGCGTCATAAATCAGCGTTGCGTTATCATCGGAAAAACCTTTTTCAAGCGCAGCGGTTCTTTTTTCAAGAAAAGTTACGACGCTCTGCGCTTCGGATTGAAACTGTTTCAGGTTTTCATCCACATCGGTTGTTTCGTATCTATTCCAACGGATTGCGTCCATAACAGCCGATGACTCAAGCGACCGATAAAGCTCGGTCATGGTTTTGGTTCTGCTCTTGCCCAAAACCGGTTCAAAGCTGTTCTTCCATTCGCTTTTAACAAGCTGCATAAAATCATCATGCGTGCAAAGCTGTGTCAATAATGTGGGGAAGCTTACATTTTCTTTTTCAAGAAATCCGCGGTCATCATAAAGATAGTGTGACTTTACATACCATACAGTGGGGTCTGTAAGATCAATACCGTTTCTTTTTGCCTTTTTGCCCAAGGAATAATCAAAATCCCAAACCGGGCTTGCAACAAATTTGTCCGAACCGGCATCTTTAAAAAGATAGAAGCTGGTTGTACTTGCATCAAGATTCATGACAAGCTCCTGAATGATATACATTCTCGCCATCATCGTCATGTCAATGTAATCGGCATAATATTTTCCCTGTTCGTTTTTGCCGTCTTTTGAATATACGGCATCTTCAAATTCCTGGTAATAGGCTTTGATATACTCAGCCTGAGCTTTTGAAGCATATTCCGGACTTTTGAAAATAACCGGCTGACCGAGTTTGGTTGTAAAACCGCTGACTTCCTTATAATATCTGTTAAACTGCTCAAATTCCAAAAGATAGCCGCCCGAAATATCCGCCGGATCATTGGGAATCTCAACATATTTGATGGTATCGGCAACATAACCGGACTGCTTGTCCTTTGAACCGACCTGTTCAAAGCTTTCAATATCCATGCCGGCATTTGCTTCCTGCGTCGCGTCTTCAAGGTCGGTAATATCAATTCGTGACGATCCGATTTCAACACTTTCGCAAACTAGATAATTGCCCCTATATTCACCGTTAATATATAAATCAACATGCTGCGATTTTGAAGAATAAAGCAAGCCTGCGTCCTCGGCTAAATCATAAACGGATTTGTTGCGAATGAGCGACTGTTCATCGGCAGAAGCAATCAGGCTCCATTTTTTCGCTTTACCCATTGAAAACAAATCTGTTTTCTTGCTGAACTTAATATTGTATGGCTTTTTGTCATAGCGCCAGGTAGAATTTCCTCTGCCCTTTATGTAATCAAGATCGGCGCTGATTGTTACTTTTCCGCTTTCTGCAACGGTTATTTCCGCTTTTTCTTTATAGTTTTTATCAGCATGAACAGCGTCCAGACTTCCGGATTCTGTTTGAATATAGATTGACGGAAGATTTTCTGATTTAAAAAATACAACACTGTATTTTTCTCCCGCGGCATTGAGTTGATATTCGCCGCCTTTTGCAAAAATATCCGTTTTGCTGCCACTTTCAAGCGTTTTTCCGTCAATAGTTATGGTATCGACGCCTTTAAAGGAAACTTCAAGAGAAGAAAGGTCGCAGTCAGACGGCAAAAAAATATAATATTTTCCGTCAAGCTCACTTTTCCACCACGAAATACTGCACTCTTTATCATCAAAAACAGTGACGGAAAAATCACTTAAAGACCCCTCGGCCGAAGCAAGAATTGCACCGAAAGATAAAACGATTATAAATGATAAAAATATTGAAATTATTTTTTTACTTGCTTTCATCGTAAAATCACCACACAACTATAAGTTCAAATTCTAATGATTTTTTTAGGATAAAATTGTTAAAAAACAAAGAATAAAATGAACCAAGTTAACATGTTATTCATATTTATTATAGAATAGCATATTTGTTTCAAAATGTCTACCTTTATAAAACAGGGTAAAATAAATTTGTCATTTTCAACAAAGATATATATACTGTATAGTATATTTTTTACAAACGGTTTTGAAGTGTTTTAAACTTGTTTCAACAGATTACAATGGTAATGTTTATAATTAAACAAGCAAAAAATCCCTATCGCAAAGCGGTATGAATCTGTTTGCGATAGGGATTTAAATTTTTCAGAAAGGAAATTATTTAAGAGTAACTTTTGCGCCTGCTTCTTCAAGCTGTTCCTTAGCGTCTTCAGCGTCATCCTTGCTCATTGCTTCCTTAACGATCTTCGGAGCATTGTCTACGATTTCCTTAGCTTCTTTAAGGCCGAGACCGGTTACAGCACGAACAACCTTGATAACGTTCAGCTTGCTTGCGCCAACTTCTGTAAGTTCAAGATCAAATTCTGTCTTTTCTTCTGCAGCGGGAGCATCTCCTGCAACAGCCGGACCTGCAACAACTGCAGCAGCAGCTGAAACGCCGAATTCATCTTCAACAGCATGAACGAGCTCTGAAAGCTCAAGAACTGTGAGGGTCTTTAATTCTTCAATAATAGCAGTAATTTTTTCTGATGCCATGGTATTTTACCTCCAATTAAATAAGTAAATTTTAGATTAATTATTCCTCTGCGGGAGTCTCTGCTGTTTCAGCGGGAGCTTCTGCTTCGGCGGGTGCTTCTTCAGGTGCAGCTTCTTCAGCTGAATCGCCCTTGTCTACAATTGCCTGAACAGCGCGGGCAAAAGCGGAAATCGGAGCCTGGAACGCACCGAGAACCTGAGCAAGAAGAACTTCTCTTGAAGGAAGCTTTGCAAGGCCGCTGATTTTGGCAACATCGATAACTTCTTTATCGAGGAAGCCGTTTTTGATTACAAAACCGTTGTGTGTGTCAGCAAACTTGCAAAGAATGCGAGCTGCTGCAACATAATCATCTGCACTTGTTGCAATTGCTGTTGTTCCATCAAGAACTGCTTCAAGACCTTTCAGCTCAGTTGATTCAATCGCAAGACGAAGAAGAGTATTCTTAACAACAGAATATTCCACACCTGCTTCACGCAATTCCTTACGAAGAGCAGTGTCATCTGCAACGTTAATACCCTTATAATCAACGATTACGCCGGCACATGAATTGTTCAGTCTTTCTGTGAGATCAGCAACAACCTGTTTTTTCTGTTCCAAAACTTTAGCACTTGGCAAGATGAATTCACCTCCTGAAAAATTTTTGGGCAAACGCCCGTTTTCTTTGACGCATAGGCAAGCCAAAGCGTCGCGGTGTAAAAAAGGAAAGTGCCTTTCCCTCAAAACCGAAGAAAAGGCACAACATAAAAATCAATCATTATAAACTGAAATTATGCTGAATTATCCTCGGCAGGCGGCATAGCCTTTAAGTATTACACCTGCTGTCTTAGGTTTGACAGCCTTATTATCTTAACATACGATAATGCGAATGTCAAGAGTTTTTTCAAAAAAAGTCAAAAATCTACGGCTGAAAAACAGCCGTAGAATCATTTTAAATTCAGCCTTCTGCGTTTGCAGCAGCAGAGCCAACCTTGTTCGGATTAATACGAACGCCGGGGCCCATTGTTGCGGAAACAACACAGGAACGGATATACTGACCCTTTGCTGCGGCGGGCTTTGCCTTGATAACAGCATCAAGAAGAGCATTGAAGTTTTCCATAAGCTTATCCGTGCCGAATGAAGCCTTGCCGATCGGGCAGTGAATGATGTTTGTTTTATCGAGTCTGTATTCGATTTTACCGGCTTTTGCATCGGTAACAGCCTGAGCAACGTTAGGTGTTACTGTGCCGGCTTTGGGGCTGGGCATAAGTCCGCGCGGACCGAGAACTTTACCGAGACGGCCAACAAGACCCATCATGTTCGGAGCAGCAACGGCAACGTCAAATTCGAGCCAGCCGCCCTGAATCTGAGCAACAAGATCTTCTGCGCCGACAACATCTGCACCGGCTTCTTCGGCTGCTTTGGCTTCATCGCCTCTTGCAAAAACTGCAACGCGAACCGTTTTACCTGTTCCGTTCGGAAGAACAACTGCGCCTCTGACCTGCTGGTCTGCGTGACGCGAGTCAACACCGAGACGAATGTGTGCTTCAACTGTTTCATCAAATTTTGCGGTTGCGGTCTTAACTGTGAGATCAAGAGCATCCGCAGGATCATAAAGCTTTGTTTTGTCATAAAGCTTTACATTGTCAAGATATTTCTTACCACGTTTCATTACTTTTTATCCTCCTATAGAGTGGTTAATCGGATTTTTCCTCCCACCAGGAAGCATCAGTCAGCTACGACGATGCCCATGCTGCGTGCTGTGCCGGCAATCATGCTCATTGCTGCTTCAATGCTTGCTGCATTTAAGTCAGGCATCTTCTGCTCTGCGATTTTTCTAACCTGCTCACCGGTAATTGTTGCGACCTTAGTCTTGTTCGGAACACCTGAACCGCTTTCGATTCCGCATGCCTTTTTAATAAGAACAGCGGCGGGCGGTGTTTTGGTTACGAATGAGAATGTGTGGTCAGCATAAACTGTGATGACAACCGGAATGATAAGACCGATGTCATTTTTTGTGCGCTCGTTGAATTCCTTTGTAAAAGCCATGATGTTAACACCGTGCTGACCGAGAGCCGGACCAACAGGCGGTGCCGGAGTAGCCTTACCTGCAGGAATCTGAAGCTTGATTAATCCTACAACCTTTTGAGCCATTTTTATTGCACCTCCAAAATAATGTGGTTGATGGCGACTTGCTTTGAAAATTTGCAAATCTCCCACAGGGAGCAAACGCCCCCTCGTCATAATTCATCGGCAAAACGCCGAAAATTATTGCAACTTAATTTGATTCAAGCTCGACCTCATCAAGAGCAAACTCTGTCGGAGTGTCTCTTCCCATAACAGGAAGATTAACCGTAACAACTTCTCTTTCAAGGTCAATGCTTTTAACAACACCGCTCATGCCTTTAAATGAACCTTTTATGACAATTACGCGGTCGCCGACAGAATAATTGACTTCAATTTTAACGTTAAAAATATCAAGGAAGTCATCATCTTCATCGCCTTCGATTTCACTGTCTTGTGAAAGCTTATCGGCAAGTCCGAGAGCAACAAGTTCTTCGTCTCTGAGCGGAGACGGTTTGCTTTCCGGTCCGACAAAGCCGGTAACACCTCTGGTGTTTCTGATAACATACCATGCTTCATCGTCCATGGTTACGACTTCCTCATAATCTGCGCCGTAATCGTCAATTTCATCGGCTGCATCTGAGCCCTTGGCCGTTTTTGACGACCCTTTTTTCTCTTTTTTCTTATAGCTCATAACTTTAACAAGAACATAACCGGGAAAAAGCTTACGCTCAACTTCCCTTTCTTTTCCGTCCTTGATTTCTCTGACGATTTCCGTCGGAATTTGCACATCAAGAATTTCATCTTGCATGCCACGGTTTTCAACAACCGTTCTGATGTTTGAGGCTACTTTGTTTTCATAGCCTGAATAGGTGTGAACAACAAACCATTTTGCGTTATCTGCCATAGCTACACCTCCTGCAAAAACTTCTTATTCCGCCTCAGTTGTTTCGGCATCTGTTGCTTCAGCCGTTGCTTCTTCAGCAGTGGTTTCCTCGGAAGCCGTTTCTTCGGCAGTGGTTTCTTCTTCGCTTTCAGCCGTGGTTTCACCCTCTTCGGTTTCACCTTCAACGGTTTCGGAAACCGTTGTTTCTTCATCGCCTGATGCAAGTCGTTTAAGTCCGGAAATTCCTGCGGTAAGACCCGTGTCAATTCCCCAGATGATGACTGAAACGATTGCAACAACAAGAAGGACTACGCCCGTGCTTTTGAGAACGGTTTTTGCATCCGGCCAAACAATTTTTTTGGATTCACCTTTGAAATCCTTAAAAAAGCGCTTGATCGATTTTCCCATACGGGAGAAAACGTTTGGCTTATCACTTTTTTTGCTTGAGCCTTTTGCGGCTTTGGCAACTTTTTCGGCAGCTTTGCTCTCATCGCTTACGGTCTCATCAGTTTTTTTCGAGCTTGCCTTTTTTTTATTATCAGCCATTGTGTATTCTTACCTCCCGCCTGATTATTTTGTTTCTTTGTGGAGAGTATGCTTCTTGCAGAATCTGCAATACTTGTTCATCTCCAACCTGTCAGGATTGTTCTTTTTGTTTTTCATTGTGTTGTAGTTGCGCTGCTTGCACTCAGAACAAGCTAAAGTAACTTTAACTCTCATGAACGGCACCTCCATTAATCGGAATAATTCGGAAAAGCTTCTGCCTTTCCGGTGAGACCTCCCTCGTTTAGAAAGCACAAAAATAAAGCCCTCTTCAAGAGGTAGGATTAGTTTATCATATATTACAATTTTCGTCAAGCATTTTTTGCAAAAATCTCAGATGTTTTTTAAAAAATCAACATAAAGCCGAAAAGTCCGGCACCTGTTTCTGAAACAGCGCCGGACACAAATTAATCCTCTTTTACAAAGTCATCTTCGCCGAAAACTTCAATGCCGTTTTCACGCAGAAGCTTCGCCGTAACGCCCTCGCCGTCAATCAGCTTTCCGCTGAATGTTCCGTCATATATGTGCTTTGTTCCGCACGACGGACTGTTTTGCTTGAGAACTGCTTTTTCAACACCGTATTCAAGGCATTTTTCAAGAACTTTTTGGGAACCGGAAAGATACGCCTGCGTCATATTCTGTCCGGTTTTTGAAAGAATCCGTCCGTTTTGAATTTCACACGGCGGCCTCGGAACGCTTAACCCTCCCGCCTGTTCGGGGCAAATCAAAATGGCGTCACCCTGATTATAAAGCTCTGAAATTTCTTTATTGGGCTTGCTTTTTCCGTCATAGCGGCAGTTGACGCCGCAAAGGCAGGCGGAAAGCGCATAAGTATATTTCTTTTTCATTTATTCAACAACCGTCATTTTTTCAATGATAACCGGCTCGGCAGGAATTGCTTTTTCGCCCATGGAGTTGAATTTCATTTCACCGTCGCAAAAAGAATCAACAACCTCCATACCCTCAATGACTTTGCCGAATGCGGCATAATCGCCGTCAAGGAAAGTGCAGTCATCACTGTAACAGATGAAAAACTGGCTGGAAGCGGAATCTTTCATCATGCTTCTTGCCATGGAAATGACACCTCTTTTGTGCGAAAGCGTGTTCTGTGTGAAGCCGTTGGAAGCAAACTCACCTTTGATTTTATCTTTGCTTCCGCCCATGCCTGTACCCTCCGGGTCGCCGCCCTGTGCCATGAAGCCTTCAACAATGCGGTGAAAAGTCAGACCGTCATAAAAGCCTTCGCTTACAAGCTTTTTGAAATTTTCGGCCGTTTGCGGCGCATATTCGGGATAAAGCTCAATAATAAATTCTCCGCCGTTTTTCATTTCAACCTTTATTTTTGTGTTTTCCATTATTAAAACTCCTTTATTGAATTTGTGTCATAGTGCTGATATATATCGGTTCAACCGGAGATGCTTTTTCGCCGATTGAATTCGTTGCCATCTCAACATCGCAGAATGCATCAACAACCTCCATGCCGCTGATTACCATGCCGAACGCCGCATACTGTCCGTCAAGAGCGGTGCAGTTATCGCTGTAACAAATGAAGAACTGGCTGGAAGCGGAATCGTTATCCTCGCTTCTTGCCATGGAAACAACGCCTCTTTTGTGAGAAATGATGTTTTGTTCAAAACCGTTTGCGGAAAATTCACCTTTGATTGTTTTTCCGCTTCCGCCGTTACCCGTTCCGTCGGGATCGCCGCCCTGCGCCATAAAGTTTTTCACAACTCTATGGAAAGTCAGACCGTTATAAAAGCCCTCATTCACAAGCGAAAGGAGGTTTTCAACGGTTTTCGGCGCATATTCGGGATAAAGCTCAATGATGAATTCACCGCCGTTTTCCATGGTAACTTTTACCTGCGGGTGTGTGTCCGTTCCGGAAGAAGCGGTTGTTTGCGCGCTGTTTGAAGTATCGTTTTTATCGGAAGAACACGAGCAGAAAAGAGCAAGCACCAAAAGAACAGACATGAAAACTGCAAAAAATTTTTTCATAACAATCACACTTTCAAAAAATTATTAAACATATTATTAAACATATTATTAAACATATATAATCACAAGGCCGACCATCATTCCGACAAGCGTTGCAAAAGCAGGGAGCTTTGATTTCCAGATCAGTATGGACTCGGGTAAAAGCTCACCGAAAACAACATAAAGCATTGCACCGCTTGCAAAAGAAAGCGAAAGCGAAAGAGCGAGCGGACTGATCATTCCTATGTAATAGCCGATGATCGCACCGATGATTGTCGGAGAGCCCGACGCCGCGGTCATAAGAACCGAACGAAGCTTTGACATGCCGCCCGAACAAAGCGGAACCGATACCGACATACCCTCCGGGATATTGTGAAGTCCGATGATAACAGCCATCACAATTCCGCTTTTAGAAAGCATCTGTGCATTCTGACCGCTTGCAAAGGAGGCGCCGATAACCATGCCCTCCGGCAGATTATGAAGCGCAATAGCCGCCGCCATAACGAGACCGGCAACAAAAAGCTGTGAAGCAGAGTTGCTTTTTTTGTGTTCATTATAATGATCGCTGTGAATCAGTTCGTCAAGGTCATCTGCCGTTTTCGGATGAGACGCATCAATATGCTCAACCTCACGGTTTGTTGCCTTATCAATCAAGGCATTGAGAACAAAAATGACACCGTAGCCGACAAGCACACCGGCAATCACGATGAAAATGTTTATCTGCTGCGTGGCATTTTCAGGCATGATGGCACTGCTTATCAAATCAAAGCAAACAACGCTGAGCATAACCCCTGCCGCAAAAGACAAAAGCAGGCTGACCGATTTGTCGCTGTCTTTTTTCAGCAAAACGCCGATCAGGCCGCCGAGACCGGTTCCCACAACGCCCGAAAGCGCAGTTATAATAATGATCCACAAAATAACATTCATTGAACTCTCCTGCGATTTGAAATCCGTTCTTTTTTTTAACTAATTTAAACCACATCTAATTATACTGAATTATCCTTTGCTGTCAACAAAAATCTACGATAATATACCGCAAAATTTGAAGCCAATGAAAAATGTTTTTTAGGCATAAATCACAAACTTTGCCAAAATTTTTCTGTTTTCATCATTTCTTTTCTTTAATATCTCAAAAATAACGCAAAAGGTTTTTCTTTAAAATGGTGACAACGGCATTTTGTTATGATATAATTTTACCAAAATATGTTAAGGGTTGATTCAATTCATGAAAAGCAAAAGAAATTATCCGATCATTACCGTAACCGAAAAAGGCGAAAGATTCATCAAAGGCGGTCATGTGTGGGTATATGGCGAAGAAATCACCAACCGCTTCGGTGAATATGAAAACGGCGGCCTTGTTGATGTTCTGACACAAAAGGGACGTTATCTCGGAACCGGATATATCAACGACAATTCAAAAATTGCCGTCCGAATCATTTCAAAAAATTCAAACGATAAATTCGACAAGGCATTTTATGAGCGCAGAGTCCGCTACTGCATTGATTACCGCAAAACCGTTATGGGCGATGACTTCGGCTGCTGCCGTTTAATTTTCGGTGAAGCGGACGGTTTTCCCGGTCTTACCGCCGACCTTTTCGGGGATATTGTTGTCACGCAGGTGCTTTCCCTCGGAACGGAAAAAGTCAAAGATCTGATTTTTCCCGCGATTATCAAAGTCCTTTCTGAATACGGCGTTAAAGTCAGAGCGATTTTTGAAAGAAACGATGTTGCAATCCGTGAAAAAGAAGGACTCGGCGAATATAAGGCTTTTTATGAATATGACGGACTGCAGACCGATCTTGACGGAAAAACCGTCATAACCGAAAACGGTGTAAAATATACTATTGATTATATAAACGGTCAGAAAACAGGCTTTTTCCTTGACCAGAAATATAACCGCCTTGCAGTCGGAAAAATTGCAAAAGGCAAGACTGTTCTTGATTGTTTCACGCACACAGGCGCTTTTGCGCTCAACTGTGCCCTTTCAGGGGCAAAGCATGTTACCGGCGTTGACATTTCAAAAGACGCCGTGAAACTTTGTGAGGAAAACGCAAGGCTCAACGCACTCGAAAACATTTCTTTTGAATGTGCTAATGTTTTTGAGCTTCTGACAGACCTTTATGAAAAAGGCGAAAAGCCTTATGATTTTATCATTCTTGACCCTCCGGCTTTCACCAAAAGCAGCAGCACCGTCAAAAGTGCACAAAGAGGTTATAAAGAAATCAACATGAAAGCCATGAAGCTTCTGCCGCGCGGAGGCTATCTTGCAACCTGCTCCTGCTCGCATTTTATGACAGATGAGCTTTTCAGAAAGATGCTTAAAAGTGCCGCTGACGATGCAGGCGTTTCCCTTTTGCAGATTGAAGCAAGGCAGCAGTCGCCCGACCACCCGATTTTATGGAATGTTCCCGAAACAAACTATCTTAAATTTTATATTTTTCAGGTTATATGATTCATTCATAAAAACAAGGAGTAGAACACAATGAACGATAACATCAATTTATGTATGGGCTGTATGAGACCCATCAATTCAGATGCGGTTGTTTGCCCTCACTGTGCATACAGTTCAAAAACGGTTCAGGCTTCCCCTTTTCTTCCGACAAAAACACTGCTTCTCGGAAGATATATCATCGGCAAGGTTCTTGAAAGCACACCCGACAGCGCTCAGTATATTGCTTTTGACGCCATTGAAAACAAAACGGTCAAAATTCATGAATTTCTTCCGGAAAAGTTTATTTTCCGTCCGACGGGTGCCTGCGAAATTACAGTCCGAGGCGGGTTTGAACCGACCTATTATGAATGTCTTTCCAGCTTTGAATCGCTTTGGAATGCTTTGAGAAGCATTGACGGCTTCAATGTTATTGATAAAGTTTTTGATGTTTTCCGACTGAACAACACGGTCTATGCTGTTTGTGAATATGTTCGCACAATCACGCTTGAGGACTTTTTCTCCGGCAGGCAAACGCTTCTGTCCTATAACAAAGCCCGCGCAGCATTTTTGCCGATTATTCAGGCGGTTATCTCTCTTGCCCAGAACGGCATTATTCACGCCGAGCTTTCGCCGAAAACCATTCTTGTGGCTCAGGACGGCAGGCTTCGCCTTTCCGGAATCAGAATTTCACAGGCGCACGGTGCAGTCAAAGAAATTTCGTCTGTACCCTATGACGGTTATGCACCGATTGAACGCTATAATGACTGCGAGCATCTCGGCTTTTATACCGATGTTTATTCGCTTGCCGCTCTTTTCTTTACGGCTATGACGGGACTTACCGTTCCCGACGCACGAAACAGAATCGGCTTTGACAGTTTTTCTTTGCCCGCAAAGTTTCAAAGTGAAATTCCGCAAAGTGCAAATGACGCTTTGATTTATGCTCTTTCGGTTTTTCCGTCTTCCAGAATGAGAACGGCTCAAGAGCTTGGTGACGCTTTGGTTCCTCTCAGAAAAACTCAGCCGGTTCAACAGCCGCAGCCCGAAGAAGTTCAGCCTGAAGTCAAACAGCCGGAACCGATAAGCGAACCGCAGAAAAAAGCGGAGCCGGACAAAGAGGACAGCTCGCCGGTTGCCATTGTGCTTAAATCGTTTTTCTGCGCCGTAATTGTTCTTGCAATCATCTTTACAACGCTTTACACAACCTTTTTATATCAATATATTGAAATTCCTTTCTTTGACAAAGCGCTGAGTTCTCTGAACTTTCTTCCGATGAACAATGACGACCGACAGACAAATGCGCCGACACAGCCGCAAACCGAAGCGGAAACAACCGCCGAAGTGAAAACGGTGACGGTTGCCGATTTCACAAAGCTGAATTATGACGCAATCAGACAAAATGAAGTTTTCAACAAAAGCTTCAACATCGTTTATAAGTTTGATTACAGCGACACAAAAGCAAAAAACGAAATTATCTCGCAAAGCATTCCGGCCGGTCAGAGTGTTGCCGAGGGAACAACCATCACGCTTGTTGTCAGCAAAGGAAAAGAGGTTGTGGTTCTCAGAGATGTTGTTGGAATGAGTTACGCCGAAGCGTTCAACATTCTTACGGCGGACGGTTTTGTGGTTGAAGAAGAAATCACCCCGAACGACGGCACGCACAAAGCCAACGAAGTTTATGAAATGTCGCTTGTTTCGGGACTGAAATTTGAAAAAGGGACAAAGGTCATTCTCAGCGTCTGGGGAGATAGCACCGGAAACTGAATTGATTCATATACAGGAGATAAAATATCATGAAAAAATCGCTAAACGGACCGTGGCTTTTTCGCAAAGCCGGAGACAGCACCTGGAAAAACGCAGAAGTTCCAGGCTGTAACTTTACAGACCTTCTGGCTTTGGGCGACATTCCCGACCCGTTCGTTTCACTGAACGAAAAAGAAGTTTCCTGGGTCGGCAAATGTGACTGGGAATATAAAAAGGATGTTGATATTTCAGAAGAAGAGCTTCAGGCTGATGAAATCATTCTTGAATTTTCCTCGCTTGACACAATCTGCGATGTATTTGTCGGAAACAACCTTGTCGGCAAGGCAAACAACTGTTTTATAAAGCAACAGTTTAACATTAAGCCTTATCTGACTGAGGGCAAAAATGAAATCCGCGTTTATTTTTATTCGCCCGTCAATTATGTCAGCGATATGTATAAAAAAGAGGGCGCGCCAAACAATGCAAACGGACAAAACGGCATTGTGCACATCCGAAAGCCGCAATATCATTTCGGCTGGGACTGGGGTCCGGTGCTTCCTTTGAGCGGAATTTGCAGCAACGCCAATCTTATTTTTACAAAAGGTGCAAGAATTGAATATTTCGATGTCAGACAGTCGCACGAAAACGGCAAGGTTGAAATCTTTACCGACGTTCAGACAAAGGAATTTTGCGGCTGCGAATGTAACTTTATTCTCACTGAACCCGACGGCACCCAAACCGTTAAAAGCGGAAAAAGCGTTTGCTTTGAAATTGAAAATCCGCTTCTGTGGCAGACCTATGAGCTTTCGGGAAAAGACAAACAGCCGCTTTATAAGATTGAAGCTGTTCTTTTGGCAAACGGCAAAGAATGTGACCGAAAGAGCAAAAAAATCGGTTTGAGAACCATTCGTCTCAACCGTGAAAAAGATGAATTCGGCAGCAAATTTCAGTTTGAACTCAACGGCGTTCCCCTTTTCATCAAAGGCGGAAATTATATTCCGCCCGACAGCCTGATGACAAGGTTTAACAGCGAAAGGCTGGAACAGCTTCTTCAAAGCGTCCGTTTTTCAAACATGAACATGATTCGCGTCTGGGGCGGCGGTTATTATGAAAGCGATGAATTTTACGAACGCTGTGACGAAATGGGAATTCTT
Organism: Acutalibacteraceae bacterium; assembly: GCA_051893965.1. Classification (GTDB taxonomy): domain Bacteria; phylum Bacillota; class Clostridia; order Oscillospirales; family Acutalibacteraceae; genus UBA6857. The sequence goes on along the minus strand of JBJFHW010000291.1, from coordinate 1,749 downwards.
GTCTGGCAGGATTTTCCTTTTGCCTGTCAGGCTTATCCGTTTTTCAAAGAAGATTTTCTGCGAAATGTCAAAGAGGAAGTCGCATATAATGTCAAACGCCTGAAGCATCATGCCTGCCTTGCTCTCTGGTGCGGCAACAACGAAATTGAAGACATGCATATGGCATGGGTACAGATGACAAAATATGTCAGCTGGACGGAAAAGTTTTTCTATCATATTCTTGAAGAAGAAATTCGCAAATATGACAAAACCACCCCGTATACGCCCGGTTCACCCATCGGAAACAGCCACAACAAGGGCGTTCAAAGCGACAAGGTCGGCGACACGCACTTATGGGGCGTCTGGCACGGACTGCGGTCGATGAAATATTACCGAAGCCGCATGACGCGTTTTTGCAGTGAATTCGGCTTTGAAAGTCTGCCCGATATGAAAACGGTTGAACGCTTTGCGCAAGACAAAAATTATTCCCTATCGGGCAAAGAATTTCTCGCACACCAGAAATGCGCAAACGGAAACGACAAAATCATTTATTATATTGCTTCGCGCTTTCATCTTCCGCAGGAATTCAAAGATTATATTTATCTTTCGCAGATTTCTCAAAGTCTTTGCATCAGCGACGCAACCGAGCATTGGCGCAGGAACAGAAACCGGTGCTACGGTGCAATTTATTGGCAGCTGAACGACTGCTGGCCGGTTTGCTCCTGGTCATCTATTGATTATTACGGAAACTACAAAGCTTTGCAATATAACGCAAGACACTTCAACGCACCGCAAAGTGTTTCCGTTGAGGACACGGAAAACTGCGTTAAGATTTTTGCCATTAACGATTTAACCGAAGAAACAGCCGCCGAAATCGAATATGAAATTTTCGATTTTGAAAACGGAACGATAAAAAAAGCAAAGCAGGCTGTCGTTCTTAATCCACTTGAAAGCAAAATGATTTTTAACATTGACACAAAAGATCTTTCAAACCGCTATCATCTTAAACGCACAGGACTTGCCGCAAGGCTCATCATCGGCGGCGAAGTAATCAATGAAAAAACGGTTTTGTTTGCAAACGAAAAGAATCTGCTTTTGCCAAAAGCAAAGATTACCTGCGATATTCAAGAAGAAAAAGACTGCATTTCTGTCACGGTTTCGTCCGATAAATTTGCCCGTTTTGTTAATGTTCAAAGCAGTTTAAGCATGCTGCCTTTCAGCGACAACTTTTTTGATCTTCTGCCAAACTCGAGCAAAACAATAAAAATCAAAAAAGATCCCTCAATGACTGCATCAGAGCAAATGGAAAGCATCCATGTGTTCAGTCTGTGTGATGTGAAAAAAGAAAAAAGCATTCTCAAAGAAACTTTGAAACGTTTTAAGGTCTTTCTTTATCCGGTCAATATTGCAAATGCAATCTATCACGGCGGAAAGAGCAAGGATTGATTTTATAAAATCCGCATATCAATTGAATGTAGGCAAAAAATAAAAAATCTTTTTCAAAATGCTTGACATTTCAATGAAAATCATTATAATCAATATTAATAATCATTATTATTAAGGAGGACTGAATTATGTCTAAATACTCAGGAACACAAACCGAAAAAAATCTTGAAGCCGCTTTTGCAGGTGAATCACAGGCAAGAAACAAATATACCTATTTTGCTTCCGTTGCCAAAAAAGAAGGCTATGAACAAATCTCTTCTCTCTTCATGAAAACTGCCGACAATGAAAAAGAACACGCAAAAATGTGGTTCAAGGAATTAAACG
>JBJFHW010000290.1:0-8272 GCA_051893965.1 Acutalibacteraceae bacterium | reverse complement strand
CCGGTGGACTGTTTATCCGTAGGAAACCCTCGCCGGGGGTTTCCTGCTTGACGGCAAAGCCGTCAAGTGGACAATGTCCGGCAAGCACCGCTTGCATGCTCACACGGGGCAGAAAGCAATAATTTTTACAATTTTGCCGCGGCAGAAACTGAGTGAAAATATGAGTAAAGTTTTTTGCCGAGCTTTTTTACAAAAAAGCTCGTGGGGTCAAGGGGGCAACGCCCATTGGCGCCGTCCGCAGACGGCGAAATCCCAATGCTTCAAATAGCGCAGGAAGGTAGGCTAAACAGTCCGGTGGACTGTTTAGCCGTAGGAAACCCTCGCCGGGGGTTTCCTGCCTGACGGCAAAGCCGTCAAGCGGACAATGTCCGGCAAGCACCGCTTGCATGCTCACGGTCGCACGGCGACACCGCTCTCATTTGGGTTGATGCGGAAATTTTATCTGATTGCCCGAGCCGGAAGAAGAGCAAAAAGGAGAAAAGTTTTTTGCCAAGCTTTTTTACAAAAAAGCTTGGCGACTTCATATAGATTTGTTCCCGACGGCGGACACAGCAAGCCGTGTCCCTACTGTAACCGGTCAATAAAATCTGCAAAAATTATGATTGTGCCATTATCCACCTGTGTCCGCAGTTATTCATATAATAAGCAAAGCACCGAAGCGCATGACTTCGGTGCTTTAATACTTTTATATAGCTTATTCGGCTGTGTTCTTTTTAAGAGTTTCAAGTTCCTTGCGAAGCTCTGCGGGAAGCTTGTCGCCGAATTTCTTGTAGAATTCTTCAACGCCTGCTGCTTCTTTTGCCCATTTTTCGTTGTCAACAGCAAGAATCTTTTCAAGTGTTTCTGTTGAGAAATCGTCAAGACCTTCAAGGTTGATGTCTTTTGCATAGGGAACATAACCGATTGCGGTTTCTTTTGCGTCAACTTCGCCGTCACATCTCTTGAGAATCCATTCAAGAACGCGGAGGTTGTCGCCGAAGCCCGGCCAGATGAAGTGTCCGTCTTCGTCAACACGGAACCAGTTAACATTGAAGATTTTCGGAGCCTTGTCGCCAAGCTTTTCGCCCATTTCAATCCAGTGCTTGAAGTAATCGCCCATGTGGTAACCGCAGAACGGAAGCATTGCCATCGGGTCGCGGCGAACAACGCCTACTGCGCCGGCAGCAGCTGCTGTGGTTTCGGAACCGGTGATGGAGCCGATGAACACACCGTTGTTCCAGTCGCGTGACTGATAAACAAGGGGTACTGTGTCCGGACGACGGCCGCCGAAGATGATTGCCGAAATGGGAACACCCTGCGGATTTTCAAACTCGCTGCTCAGGCACGGGCAGTTTGCTGTCGGTGCGGTGAAGCGGCTGTTGGGATGAGCAAGCTTGTTGCCTTCTGCAATATATTCCGGTCCGTTGACCTTTGCGCCTTTCCATTCCTCTGCGTTAACCGGAGGATTCTTGTCAAGGCTTTCCCACCAAACGGTGTTGTCGTCAAGGTTGCGGGCAACGTTTGTGAAGATGGTGCCTTTCTGAGTGGAAATCAGAGCGTTGGGGTTAGACTTCATGTTTGTGCCCGGTGCAACGCCGAAGAAGCCGTTTTCGGGATTGATTGCATAAAGTCTGCCGTCTTTGCCCTGACGCATCCAGGAAATGTCGTCGCCGACAGTCCATACTTTGTAGCCTTTTTTCTTATATCCTTCGGGCGGAATCATCATGGCAAGGTTGGTCTTGCCGCAGGCTGACGGGAAAGCGGCGCAGACGTATTTGGTTTCACCCTGCGGATTTTCAATGCCGAGAATGAGCATGTGCTCTGCCATCCAGCCCTCGTTCTTTGCCTGATAGGAAGCGATACGAAGAGCAAAGCATTTTTTGCCGAGAAGAACGTTTCCGCCGTATGCGGAGTTAACGGAAATGATGGTGTTGTCTTCGGGAAACTGGCAGATCCATCTCTTTTCGGGGTCAACATCGCATTTTGCGTGAAGTCCGCGAACCCAGTCGTTGCTGTCGCCGAGAACTTCAAGAACTTTTGTGCCGACTCTGGTCATGATGTTCATGTTCAGAACAACATAGATGGAATCGGTTACTTCGATACCGATTTTTGCAAGCGGTGAACCGATGGGGCCCATGGAATAGGGGATAACATACATGGTGCGGCCTTTGTAGCTTCCGCGTGCGATGTCATAAAGCATTTCATAAGCCTTGTCGGGAGCCATCCAGTGGTTTGTGGGGCCGGCATCTTCTTCTTTCTTTGAGCAGATGAGGGTTCTGTCTTCAACACGGGCAACATCGTTGGGAGCGGTTCTGTGATAGTAGCAGCCGGGAAGCTTTTCTTCGTTAAGCTTAATCATTTCACCGGTTCTGACAGCTTCTGCTCTGAGCGCTTCAAGCTGCTCTTCGCTGCCGTCAATCCAAACAACGCTGTCGGGTGTTACAAGCTTAATCTGATCCTCGAGCCATGCGAGGACGCTGGGGTTCTTTGTCGGTGCATTTTCCAACATAATAAGTCATCCTTTCGTTATTGCAGCAAAAAACTGCGTTACATATATTCTAAGTAGTAACAATGTGCCTGCCGGTCTTGAAAGGTCCGACTTTAACATAACTCCTTATTCTCCGAATAGTACTACTTATATTCTTATCTATTATACAGTTTTCCAAAAGCTTTTGCAAGTCAAACAAGACATTTTTTACCATTTCTTGCAAAATGTATGAGAATTTGAACGATTACGCAATAAATCTGTTTCAGTTGCTTAATTTGCAGCAAAAACGGTGCACAATGAAAGATGAATTCAGTTATTTATCCAGAACTTCTTTCCAATCTTTTGGAAAACCGACAAATGACAAGTTGATTACATCGCTGTATTCATCAAAAAGTGCCGTCATTTCTGCAAAGAAAGATTTCCATAATTCATTATTGTTTAACATTCTCCTGATTGTGATAACCACAGGAAAAATCTTTTTAATTTCAGAATTTTTATACCGTGCGTATTCAGAGTATAAATAAGGAGACTGCTTTAAAGGCATATTGTATATTCTGCCGTAATGCGCACATATGTTTCTGATTTCAACCAGTGCGAGTATCCATCCGTTTAAATAGGCAGGTTTGGTATGATAAAGCTTTGCAAGTGACTGCTTGTCCTCATTTTTCATAATACTGTATAATGAAGACAAATTTCCGAATGTTAACAATTCAACAGCGACCCAGATTGGAAAATGATTGTCATACTTGATTCGGTGATGTTTCACAAACGGCGTGTTTTTTTGATGTTCGCATTCTTGCCTGAAACTTTTGATGATATTTTCATAAATCTCCTCATTGTTTTTGTTGTATTTCTTTTGGAAAATTTCCTTATTCATATAGCCCTCGGCACCGTATTGAATGGCAATATGATATGAAATCTGCGATCTTAGTTGAATTTCAAGCTGTTCGATAATGTGAATCAATATATTTCTGAATCTGCTGTCAAATTTATAAAGTCGATATAAATCTTCAAGTGTTGTTCCGTCAACATATTCCTCGCTGTTTTTGCTTTTCTTCAGACCGATCCCGTAAGCACTTAAACGGTAATAATTGACTTTTTGAAGAATATTTTTTGCTTCTTCCTCATTGTTAATTATCAAATTATGAAAATTCTGCAAACGATCAATTTGTTGTTCATAAGTCAGAGGCTCTTTTAAATTACTCATAATCATCAGCCGCATAGTGTACAATTCGGTCAAAGCATTGAATACAACACTATACTTTTCCTTTATTTAATAAAAAAAGTCCCACCGTGGTCCGCAGTGCAAAATGCCTTATGCGTGGTGGGCTCTATCACTTATATTATATGAATCGGAAAAGAAAATGTCAACAATTTTATGAAAATTTCTGTTGCTTTTTTCTATTTAATAACAGAATAGTTCCGCAAAGCAAACTTTGTTGCGACGGAAAAAAAGCAGATTTTAAAATATTATAATTTACTTACTTCCGGCAGGTAGCCTGTTTATTCCGCGGAAACACAGTTTCCCGGTGGCACACGGTAAAATCGCGACCACAATTCCGCATTCCGCATTAAAAAAATCCCTGCCTCAGAGCGTTCACTCCAAGGCAGGGACTTTCTGTTTTTAACCAAATAAATCGTAAAGCTTAATCGTCCGCGTTTTCAACGGCTTCGTCAAGCCATGTGGTGTCTTCGTCTTTTGAAATTTCACCGTGCTTAACCTGCGTGATAACGGCAAGACCGAGAGCAAACATAACGGCGCAGAACAGGAACATGAAGTTGTAGTCTTCGTTGAACAGGCCGATAACAAGTCCGCAGAGAATCGGTCCGGTAACCGCGGCAGAAAACGTTGCGGTGTAATAATAACCGGTGAAGGTGCCGACATATTCGCGTCCGCCGATGGCAAGAACAAGCGGGAGTGTGTTGATGTTCACACAGCCGATGCAGGCGCCGCCGACAATCAGCGCAATCCAGAGAATAACCCATGTGAAGGTGTTTGCGGTTCCGTCTGCATTTTGCGGAACAATCTGCGAAACCGTCAGATAAACGGCAAACATCGCAACAATACCGGAAAGACCGATGATGATAGTTTTCTTTCTTCCGATCTTTCTGCCCATCATTCCGGCAGGAATTCCGAAAACGGCAAGAGAAACGGCAAAAACAGCCATCATAAGCGTTGAATAAATCGGGGGAACTTTCAGCGTTACTTCAGCAAAGTTTGTGAAGTTCGGAACAATCGCTTCGGTAGCGTTGTTAATCAGGAAAAGCGCAATCAGCATGGTGATCAGGCTTCTCTTTTCTTCTTTGGAAATGGGGAGATTTTTAATCTTGATTTTTTCTTTCTTAACTTCTTCGTCGCCTTTTTCAAAACCGACTTCGGCAGAAAGGTCATATTGCTTGTTCCTTTTATAGAAAACAACAAGAATCACAAGGCAGAGAAGAGCAATCACTGCAGTTACAACGAAAACGGGGGTGTAGTTCACATACTGCGGATTGCCCGAAGCGTCCAAAATCAGCTCACCGGTTTCACTGTTAATGATTTCACCAAGCTCGTTTTTGGAAGCCTTGAGGTTTTCGCTGAGCGTTGTGAAGCCTAAAAGTCCGATGACGGCCGATGCGATGGTTCCGACAACAAAGCCGATCATCTGACCGATACCGCCCATGATGTTGATAACGGCGTTGGCGTCGCTCTGAAGATGGGACGGAGTAAAGTCGGGCATCAGCGAAACAACGGGTGAACGCCAGATGGACATGGTGAAGTTGAAGAAGATGATAACCGTCATCATTAAAAGAATGCTCAGCGCTACACTTTTTACGGTTGCGGCAACGGGAATGAGTGAAAAGAATACGGCGCAGATGGGCAGGCAGATAATGATGTAAGGCATGCGCTTGCCGAACTTGGTGTGCGTATGGTCGCTCTTCTTTCCGAAATACGGCTGGAAAATAACGCCGAAAATGTTATCAATTGTCATAATGGCATTGACAAGCAGGGGTACTGTGAGCCAGACGAGCCATGAGTGGCTGTCGATAAAGCTTGAAACAGCGCCGCCGTCGGCAAAAATCTGCGAAAGCTTTCCTTTGAGAATAACGGGTACATAGGAGTTGTATACCGACCAAAGCAGCATACAGGACATGAAGCCGAAACCGATCATGGTCGTTCGGCCGTAGTTGAGTTTATCGCCGGCAGGTTTTGCGGCTTGGGTTTTCTTTTTTGACATATGGTTTCCTCCGTAAATATAAACCGCCGCTATATGCTGTCTGAAGCAGCGGCGGCTGATAAAATTGCAAAAGCATTATACAATAAAACAAAGAAACATTTCAAGAAAAAAAAGCTTTTGTCTGATTTATCTACTAAATGCACAAAAACTCGGGGCAAAATTTGTTGACAAATAACGCGTATAATGTTATATTTTAATATAGGTCATCGGGAAATAACGCGTCAGAAGCAAGCCTTCCCGGTTTTGTTATCTTTGATTATCTATGAAAGGAAAAGGCAAAGTGCAGTGCCGACAACCGCAGAGTTTTGCGGTGAAAGAATGAATATGAGTATTTACACGAAACAGGACATTCTCAAAATTGTGAAAGAGCAGGACGTCAAATTTATTTTTCTTCAGTTTACCGATATTCTCGGTATGCTCAAAAGCGTTTCCATCACGGCAAGCCAGTTGGAAAAAGCGCTTGATAACCGCTGTACGTTTGACGGTTCTTCCATTGACGGCTTTGTGCGCATTGAGGAATCCGACATGTGCCTGCATCCGGATTATGACACCTTTGTCATTCTGCCGTGGCGTTCGGCAAGCGGAAAAACCGCAAGAATCATCTGCGATGTTTATTTTGCCGACGGAACCCCGTTTGAGGGTGACCCGAGATTCGTTTTGAAAAAAGCCATCAAACAGGCGGCCGACATGGGTTACACCTGCAATGTGGGACCGGAATGTGAATTTTTCCTTTTTCATCTTGATGAGGACGGCAGACCCACAACAAGCTCTCACGATGCCGGCGGATATTTTGACTTAGGTCCGGTTGACCGAGGCGAAAACTGCCGCAAGGATATTTGCCTTGCCCTTGAAAACATGGGCTTTGAAATTGAAGCTTCTCACCATGAAAACGCAAGAGCACAGCATGAAATTGATTTTAAATATGATGAAGTGCTCAAAACCGCCGATAATGTGATGACTTTCAAATATGTTGTCAAAAACCTTGCCAATCAGCACGGACTTTATGCCACCTTTATGCCCAAACCCGTTTTCGGAATTTCCGGCTCGGGTATGCATACCAATATATCTCTTTTCAAAGACGGCAAAAACGCTTTCTGCGATGAAAGCGACGCGCTCGGACTTTCCGCCGTTGCCTATAATTTTATCGCCGGAATCATGCACCACATCAAAGCGATGACCGTTCTGACCAATCCGCTTGTCAATTCCTATAAACGCCTTGTTCCGGGCTATGAAGCGCCGGTACACATTGCATGGTCGGCAAAAAACAGAAGTCCGCTGATCCGTATTCCCTCCGCAAAAGGAACCGGAACAAGAATTGAACTGAGAAATCCCGACCCGGCGGCAAATCCTTATCTTGAAATGGCGGCAAGCATTTTTGCGGGACTTGACGGAATCAGAAAAAACATGATGCCGCCCGCTCCGATTGATTCAAACATCTATGACATGACCGAGCAGCAGCTTGCCAAAGCAGGCATTGATATTTTGCCGAACACACTGGGCGCGGCAATCACAGAATTTGAAAAGAGTGAATTTTTCAAAGACGCCATTGGAACGCATGTATTCACCAAATATATTGAAGCGAAAAAGCAGGAATGGCGCGAATACAGAACCAGGGTTTCGCAGTGGGAGATTGACAAATATCTCGGCAAATATTGATTTTGTCATTGTTTACGCTTGACATAACGGAAAAATCCGTCTAAAATTATAAGTAGAAAAAGCGTTCAGACGCAAAAACAACAATGCCGCCCGCAGGGGCGGCTTTTGCAATGAAGCGAAAATCAGCACCGACAAAATTTGACAAAATAACAATCAGGCACTATAATGAAAAGGCAGTCAACAGACTGCCGAGAGAGTATTGTTCATAACGGTAGGCGGTTACTCCCGTAAGGGAGGTGATGACGATGATAACAATAACAGAGCTTATTTTGCTCTTAACATTAATTGTTGAAATCGTATCACTCTGTTACGAAATCTTCAAAAAGAAAAAGTAACAACACTTAATTTTTAATACATAAAAATTAAGAAACACCGCCAATCATTCCACTGACACGGTGTTTCTTAAAAACATCTCATGGAGTAAACCGCTTATCGCAGTACTCTCTTGTACTATTATTATACCACACAACCGCATTTTGTCAAGCCAGATAATAAATAACACTGCATTCGCGGGTGAATTTTTAAAATCAACTGTTTCTGCCTCCCTGCGTGAGCATGCGGGCGGTGCCCGCCGCATTTTGTCAAGAGAACAGGTGCGGTTTATATTTTTCGTAAATCTTTTAAAACAATAACAAAACCAAAGGAGAAAACACAATGAACGTTTCATGGATTAAATTTGCAACCAATTTCTTTCATAATCCCAAAATTATGCTTTTGAAAAACCGGAAGAACGGCGCCGAAATGGTGCTGTTTTTTGTTCATCTTCTGACCCTTGCCGGTGAGGAAAATAACGGCGGTGTATTCACCATGCCGGACGGCTCACCGTGCGACGCCGAATATTTTTCGGTTGTCACCGGCACTTCAAAGGCGTTTGCCGAAGCTTGCCTTCAAGAATTTGAACGGCTTAAAATGATTACATATGACGGGAATA